>CALFVM010000279.1 GCA_937928665.1 uncultured Candidatus Methylacidiphilales bacterium | reverse complement strand
CACTGGCACGGGTGAAGGTGACCTTGGCGGAACCATCGAAGACGGTCCCTCGGCACTAGCTCTGACCAAAACCGGCGAGGGGTCATGGACCCTGACCGGTGCCAACACCCACACCGGAGGCGTCACCCTGGCCCGCGGACGCCTTGGGCTTGGGGGAAATCACGCTTTGGGTGCAGGCACCCTGCGCTGGAACGGCGGCTCGCTGGCCGCCAGCAGTCAATCGGCCCTGGTCGTGAGCAATCCGATCACCCTGGGCGGTCATGTCGGCATCGACCCTGGCTCAGCACTCACCTTTACTGCCCCGCTTACGCTCACCGGCAACCGGACCTTGACGAATCGCAACACCCTGGCACCAACCGAGTTCCATCGCATTGATCTTTCCAACAGCGGCAGTGCCCGCACCCTGACCTTCCACGGTCCGGGCGAAACCCGCGTCCGTGGCCCCATCCGCAACGGCGGCACTGCCACCTCCGGTCACGTGGTCAAAAACGGGCTTGGCACCTTGATCTTCCACGGTCCCAACAGCTATGGCGGAGCCACCACCGTTCTCGGCGGCACCCTCACGATTCTGCATCCGCTTGCTCTCGGTGCTCCTAACTCCGGCACCTCCATCCGCAGCGGTGCCACCCTCGCCCTCCGCGGTGGATTCACACTCGACGAACCGCTTAACCTCAACGGCAACGGCGTCGATCTTGCCGGAGCCCTCCACGCCTCGGGCGGCGACTTCACCCTTAGCCGAACCATCGTCCTCGGCGGGGCCGCCCGCATGGTCGCCCTCAACAGCACACTCCGCCTCGCCCCCGCTGTCGGCGATGCCGTCCGCGGCTCGCGCGCCCTGACCCTTGATGGCGACGGCGACTTCATCATGGATGGTCGACTCGACAACCGTGCCGGGCTGACGAAGGCGGGGTCTGGTTCAGCCTTCCTTGCAACATTCGCTCACAACACCGGCTCCATCACTGTTCAACAAGGCCGACTCCTACTCGGCGGCACAGCCACCTCGGCGATCACCGCCGTTCGGAGCGGGGCCCTGCTCGGTGGCACCGGGCGCGTCTCGGGCCGTTTGACTTTTGACCCCGGTGCCAAACTCCTCCACACCTTGGGCAACGAAGCCTTCAGTGCCGGAGAAGCGGTTTCCCTCAACGGGCTTCAGGTCGTTCTCGAAGGCACGCTCCCGCCGCTTCCCGCCACCGTTCCCGTCCTGCGCGGAAGCTCGATCACGGGGACACCCGGGTCTGTCGATGTGCCCCCCGGCGCATCCGGCACCCTCCGGGTCACTGGCAACACGCTCGTGGCCGATCTTGTTGCCTCCGCCCCGCCGATCCCCCCCGAAACACAGTGGCTTCTTCATTACTTTGGCACCTCCGAACCTGTCGGGTCGGCCGCATGGAATGCCGATCCTGACGGTGATGGCCTGCCCAATCTCCTGGAATACGCGCTTGGTCGTAATCCCCTTGTGTCCGACTCTGCCGGTGCCACTCGCATCCTGACCGTCGATGAAGACGGTGAAACCTACCTTGCCATCCAGTTCCGCCGGGCTGCTGCAGGTGTCACTTATACCATCCAGGGCAGTTCCGATTTAAAGTCGTGGCCAGACACCATCCCCGTTCCGGACGGACCTGTGGGAGACGAAGTGACCGTCCGCGATTCTGAACCCATGCGCCTTTACTCGCGCCGCTTCCTTCGCCTTCGCGCCGAGCTGGCGAACTGATCCGGAGGCTAGGCAGGGTTGGATGAGCCGGATTCGTCTCAACCGCAGACCATTTGTTCGCAGAGCAACCTCCTGTTCCCAGTAAATTGCCTCGATGATGTGTGGGTGCGCTGATTGAAACGCCCCATTCGCCCTCCCCTGCCGGAACCCAACCCGGGCTGTGAACCCGGTGCCCAACCTACGCCTCTATTCTTTGAACGTGATCGTCATTTCGATCCGTTCATGAGGGTTATCATTGCGGTCCCGGGGCTGCGCCACGATTTTGTCCGCAACCTCCATCCCCTCGACGACCCGACCGAAAACGGTGTACTGGTTATCGAGAAAGGGAGTATCGACCACACAGATGAAGAACTGGCTGCCACTGCTGGCCCGTGAGGGATTCACCTCGTCAGACAACCGGGCGCAGGCGACCGCACCCCGGGTGTGTTTGAGCCCAATTTCCGCCGGCACTGTGTAGCCCGGACCGCCGCGGCCATGGGTCGAACGGTCTTCCCCCTTGCTGTTGGGATCGCCCCCCTGGATCATAAAATTCGGGATGACCCGGTGGAACGTCGTCCCGTTGTAGAATCCTTCTGCAACCAGTTTTTTGAAGTTGGCGACTGTTTTTGGTGCCGCTTTTTCATCGAGTTCGATCACGATATCGCCGTGGACGGTGGAGAGTGTAACCATATTGGTGGCAGGGATGGGGATTGGGGTTGAGGTTGCTGGGGACAAAATGGGTGCTGAAGCGGGAGCGACAGGCGCGGGGTCCGCTGCCGACTGATTGGCTTCGGGCGTTGAGGAATCGCAGGCCGTGACCGTCAGCGCAAGCGCGACGGCCAAAATGAGAGGGAACCGGAGCATAAATTCGAAAGATTTGAAACCGACCGGCAATCAACGTTCCTGGTTTGGCGACCCTACCGGGAATCGAACCCGGGCTACCTCCGTGAAAGGGAGGTGTCCTAACCGCTAGACCATAGGGTCATCCTGACATCGGAGTCAGCCTCCGTTGGAAGGTAGAGGAAACCATAAGACAACGGACCAGGCAAGCGGGAATTCGCGGGAAATCAACCGAGACCAACTTTCGCCCCAACTCCCATCTCCGGTCCGGGATTCTTCATCACCGAGCACCTTGCTGAACATGACAACCCGAAATTTAAGCTTATCACGTCCCACCACCCCCGCACTCCGCCGGGTAAAGCGTCTGCGTGCGGCTCCCGAAGTCTCTTGCTGAGGCTGCATCCCTGGTCAGTTGGGCGATTAATTTCTTGTCCGCCTTTCCCATTGCATTGTCATGACCGCCTGCCTAGACATACGATTACATGGAAGTGGATTTTGCCGAGGTCGAGGCCAGTGAACGGTTCTCGAGTGATGTTACCGCCAAATTAAAAAACCTGCAGCCTGGCACCTATTGTCAGCACAAAAGCTGGGGCATAGGTCAAATCAAGGACTGGAACCTTCCTCTAGGCCAGATGCAAATTGACTTCGCTGGCAAACCGGGACACTCCATGGCCTTTGAATACGCCGCCCAGTCCCTCACACCCCTCCCCGTCGGTCACATAGAAGCTCGGGTCTTTGCCGAACCCGAGGCGGTCAAAGCCGATGCCCAAAACGATCCGGCCACCCTCATTCAAAAAGCCGTCGAAGCCCTCGGCACTCAAGCCACCGCCGAGCGGCTCGAACGCATCCTCGTTCCCGCGATCATCCCTGCTGAGGGCTGGAAAAAATGGTGGGATGGAGTCACACGGACTCTGAAAAAAGACCCCCACTTCACCGTCCCCTCCCGCCGCAACGAACCCATCCGCATTCATGACGCACCCCAGGATCACGGTTCCCTCACCCTGGACGGATTCAAAGCCGCCATCGGACCGAAAGCCCAGGTCGACGCTCTCGATCGTCTCTTGAAACACTGGAGCGAGGTCAAGGATCCTTCCGTCGCCGCCGAAATCGTTGCCTCCGTCACTGAAACCCTCTCCAAAATGCCCAGGACTCAGTCCGTCCTCGCTCTGGAACTCGCGCTCGCCCGCGAACAACTCATTGAGGAGGCCAAGCTCCCCGCCCTGCCGCCCCATCAGGCTTTCGCGGCCTATGTTCCCACCTCCCTCCGGAGTCTCAGCGATCACATCAACTCCCTGCCGACCACCAAACAGGCCCGCTGCCTCGAAAGGGTCAAAGCCGTCTTCGGTGATAAATGGGAGGAATCCTTCATCACGCTCCTCGCCGATGCCAATGGACGCACCATTGAAGTTATTCTCGAAGGCTTCGAAAAGGAAAACCGGGCACCCGAAGTTTTTGCCGCCCTGGAACGGCTTGCTCGCGAACGCAAGCTCAACCTCGAACTCCTGATCTGGCTGTGCAAAAATCGGAAGGGTTCCATTCGCGCCCTGATGGGTCCCCAAATTTTCTACTCCATCCTTGCCGTCCTCGAGTTTGACCAGCTCTCCGGCACCAAAAAATCCACCCGCCTTTCCGACCTCCTCCTGCGGGACAAAGAACTGGTAAAAGACCTCCTCGAACCCGCCTCGGACGAGGAAGTCCGCGACATCACGCGGGCGGTCCTCTTTTCCTCCGTCTTCGAGGAACTTGATAAGCGATCCCTCCTCGCCACCATCGTGAAGCTCTATCCCTTCGTCCAATCGATGATCGTCGGCGACACCAAACGGGAAGAAGCGAAAACCTTTATCGTCTCCTGGGAAAGCCTCGAAGCCAAGCGCCTGGAACTTGAGGATATCATCAATAAGAAAATTCCTGAGAACAGCCGTGAGATCGCCATCGCTCGCTCCTACGGCGATTTGCGTGAGAATCACGAGTTCAAGTCCGCCAAAGAAATGCAGAGCCTTCTCATGCGCCGCCGGGCGGAACTGGAA
>CALFVM010000278.1 GCA_937928665.1 uncultured Candidatus Methylacidiphilales bacterium | reverse complement strand
TGGCCTCCACCGCCTCCTCCCGCTGAATCGTCCGCCGCCGCACCAAAAGCCCGAGGAGCGTGCCCACCAAAACCGCCAGCAGAATCGTCCGCAACCGACTCTCATTCAGCAGCACAAACTCCTCACGCACCAGCGATGGATCAAACGCACACACCAAAAACGTTTGGCTGTCTGCTTCCCCCAGACGAATCGCCGAAAGCTGCCGCCCACCCTCTCCCTCGCTCGCCGTTTGGACCACTGTCGATCCCGAGGCAAAATCCCACCCATCCAGCACCGGTTTCCCCGTCCGCGCTGTCCGATGCAACATCACCTCTAATCGTCTCTTTGTCGCCTCATCCCGCTGGGCCGTCCCCATCCGTCCGAGCTCCACCACCTTCTCGCCCTCCCGCCTCATCAGCGAAATTGCCTTCACATCCGGATTCTCATCCAGGATCGATCCCAGAAAAACCTCCGCTCGGGCGAACGCCTCCACCCAATCCCCGCCATTCCGACCCGCATCCACCGCAGCCGCTGCAATCCGCGTGGTCGCTCCGACATAACTCTCCAGCCGCCGTCGCAGAATCTCCTGCGTGTTGGTCGTCAGAAGCCAGATCATGAACAGGGTCCCACCGGTAAACAGTGCCCAAAATAAAAGGGCATCCAGATACCAGGCCGGACGCGCAAACCATGGAGTCAACCCAGGCTTAAACCCGCCTTGCCTTCCCTGACGACGATCTCCTTCCCCTCCCCGCCCTTGCCCCCTTGGGGAGCCGGACGGAACCCCGCCTGTTACCTCCATCCCTTATCTCTACCCTCCCGTCCACCCTGCGCCTACTCAATTTTCACCACTCGCCCCGTCAACCCACCTGCCGCTAGTGCCGCCAATTCCAACACCGGCCCAATGCACTCCTCCGGCTTTTTCCCTCCCGCGTGCATCTCCGTATCCATCATCGGAGGCTCCACCGCGTTGATCAGAACATCTGTCCCCCTCAACTCTAACGCCGCCGCCTTTGTCAGTGAATCCAGCGCACACTTCGACGCGCAGTAAGCCGACGCCGTCGGGAAATGTTTCAACGGCGCACTCACATTCACAATCCGCCCCGTTCCTGCCGCCTTCATCCGCGGAATCAACGCCCGCATCAACAAAAACGGCCCCCGCACATTCGTCGCCATGGCCCGGTCAAAATCAGCGATGGCCGTCGCCTCCACGGTGGCCTTACTCGGGAAAATTCCGGCATTGTTTATCAGAACATCCACTCGCCCTTCCTCCCGCAGAACTTCCTCCACCGCCTCCTCCACCTCAACCGAAACCGAAACATCCAAAGGCAAAACCCGATTGAGCCCGCCCAACCCATCCGCCACCTGTTCCAACCGTTCCCGTCGCCTCCCGCTCAACACCACCCGCGCCCCCTCCGCGGCAAACGCCCGCGCCAACGCCGCACCATAACCCGACCCCGCACCCGTCACCCAAACAACCTTATTCTTGAATCGCATTCCTGAACTTATCACCGTTTAGATCTCGTGCCATCGACCCCCAAGCCCTTCCGCGTTTACGTCATCCAGCTCCGCTCAAAAGTGCTCCACGTCCATAAATTCAAGCGCGCCAACCCAGACCACGCCCAAGGAAAACCCTGCCTCTATGTCGGCTCCACACGTCTCACTCCCGAACAACGCTACCAACGACACATCGATCCGCGCTCCAAAGTCGCTTGTCGGCTCGTTCGAAGATTGCACCTGCGACTCGACATCGACCTCACCAGCCGCGAACTTCCCCACGCCACACGGAAAGCCGCCGAACTCCGGGAGCGGGCACTCGCCAAAGAACTCCGCAGAAAAGGTTACGCCGTCTGGCAAAAATAGTCCCGCCTCACCAACATACCGCATCGCGAGCCCGAAATTGCACGAACAGGCAAACTTCGCTTTCCCTGCTTCACCTCCCGTGTTACATCCGCCTCATGGATGTTGAAATCCTCGCCCGCATCCAGTTTGCGTTTACCGCCGCTTTTCACTACCTCTTTCCCCCGTTGACCATCGGTCTGGGGGTCATCCTCGTCATTATCGAAGGCATCTACCTCAAAACCCGCATCCCCCTCTACCGCCAAATGGCCAAGTTCTGGACCCGCATGTTCGGGCTCATCTTCGCCCTTGGCGTCGCCAGTGGTATCGTCCTCGAGTTCGAGTTCGGCACCAACTGGGCCACCTACTCCCGCTACGTCGGCGACGTCTTCGGCAGTGCCCTCGCCGCCGAAGGGATCTTCGCCTTCTTTCTGGAATCCGGATTCCTCGCCCTCCTCCTCTTCGGCTGGGACAAGGTCGGCCCCAAAATGCATTTCTTTGCCACCTGCATGGTCATGCTCGGCTCCCACTTCTCCGCCGTCTGGATCGTCATCGCCAACTCCTGGATGCAAACCCCCGCTGGCTTTCACGTCGTCGGCGAGGGCATTAACGCCCGTGCCGAAATCGTTGACTTCTGGGCCATGGTCTTCAATCCCTCCGCCATGGACCGCCTCTTCCACGTCCTCGTCGGTTGCTGGCAGGCCGGCGCCTTCCTGGTCATCTCCATCAGCGCCTACTACCTCCTCCGCAACCGCCACATCGAGTTTGCCCAAAACTCCATGCGCATCGCCCTCTGCGTCGCTGCCGTGGCTTCCCTCCTCCAACTCTACTCCGGCAGCCGCTCCGCCGAACTCGTCGCCGAATACCAGCCCGCCAAACTGGCCGCCATGGAAGGCGTCTTTGAAACCAAACCCCGCACCCCCATGGTTATCATGGGCTGGCCCGACCTCGAAAACCGCGTCACCTACGGCCTCAAAATCCCCGGCATGCTCAGCTTCCTCGCCCACGGCGACATTGAGGCCCCCGTCACCGGCCTCGATCAGTTTGACCGTGCCGATTGGCCCCCCGTCCAACCCGTCTTTCAACTCTACCACCTCATGATCGCCATCGGCATGGGCCTTATCGGCACCGCCTGGCTCGGTATCTTCCTCTGGTGGCGCGGCTGGCTTTTCGATCTCTCCCGCCCCCTCATCAAATTCTACCACCTCCTTCTCGTCTTCTCCGTCCTCGCCCCTCAAATCGCCAACCAAGCCGGCTGGTTCACCGCCGAAATGGGCCGCCAACCCTGGATCGTTTACAACCTTCTCCGCACCTCCGAAGGCCTCTCCCGCACCGTCACCGCCAACCACGTCCTTTCCTCCCTCATCCTCTTCATCTTCATCTACTCCCTTCTCTTCGCCCTCTTCGTCTACCTCATGAACGACAAAATCCAAAAAGGCCCTGAAGACCCCCATCCCACCGGCCCTAAAGTCGTCGGACCCTTCCCCTCATGACCCTCGCCCTCGCCCTCCCCGACTTCTGGCTCAACCACACCTGGTTCATCCTCGTCGGCATCCTCTTCACCGGCTACGCCATCCTCGACGGGTTCGACCTCGGCGTGGGTGCCATGCATCTCTTTACCAAAACCGATACCGACCGCCGTCTCATGCTCAACTCCATCGGCCCCGTCTGGGACGGCAATGAAGTCTGGCTCGTCACCGGCGGCGGTGCCCTCTTCGCCGCCTTCCCCGTCGTTTACGCCACCGTTTTCTCCGGGTTCTACCTCGCCTTCATGGCCCTCCTCGCTGGCCTCATCTTCCGCGCCGTCGCCATTGAATTCCGCAGCAAACAGCCCATGGGCTGGTGGCGACAATTCTGGGACGTCAGCTTCTGCCTCTCCAGCATCACCTGCTCCTTTCTGATCGGAGTGGCTATCGGAAACATCGCCTGGGGACTCCCCCTCAACGATTTCCAGGAATACTCCGGACCTTTCCTCGGCCTCCTCCACCCCTACGCCCTCCTTATCGGCATCACCACCGTCGCCCTGTTTATGATGCACGGTACCATCTACGTCATCATGAAAACAGAGGGCAGCCTCAACGCCCTTGCCCGCCGCTGGGTCAACCCCACCATCATCTTCTTCATCATCTGCTACGCCACCGCCACCGCCGCCACCCTCCTCCACGCTCCCCATCTTGCCGAACCCTTCCGCACCCACCCCTGGCTCGGTCTCCTCGTCCTTTTCAACATGCTTGCCATTGCCAACATCCCCCGTGAAATGCACCATGGCCGCGAGTTCTTCGCCTTCCTGTCCTCCTGCGCCGCCATCGTTTCCCTCATGGCACTCTTCGGACTCGGCATGCACCCCAACCTCGTCTACTCCGTCCCCGAAATCGAAAACAGCCTCAACGTCCTTAACGCCGCCTCTTCCCAAAAGACCCTCGGCATTATGCTCATTGTCGCCGTTCTCGGGATCCCCCTGGTTCTCGCCTACACCGTTTCGATCTACTGGGTGTTTCGGGGTAAAGTCAAACTCGACGAACACAGCTACTGACCGCTCACCCGCGTCCCACAGAAAAACCCGCAACATGGCGGGCTTGAGAAAAGAGAGCGGGTGAAGGGATTCGAACCCTCGACATCAACCTTGGCAAGGTTGCACTCTACCAACTGAGTTACACCCGCGATGAAGATGAAGAAAACCACGACCCACTCCCGGCAGCAAGCCTTTTTTAACCCGCACGCCTGCCTAAAAATCCCCCAGGCCTTTACTCTGCGGAAGCCAGCTTTTCGCAACCTTTCAGGTCCAGCTTTCCACTGCCCAAAACCGGAATCGCCTCCACCTTCTTAATCACCCGCGGCACCCAAAGATTCGGCAAACCACGCCGGTTCAACTCATCCCGCACCTGGGCCCATTCCAAGTCCAGCGTTGTTAAGACCACCAGCGCCTCCCCCTTGATCGGATCGTGCGAGGCCGTCACCACCAAACACGGCCCTTCCTGCCCCGCCCCGAACGCTTCAAGCAAATGCGCCTCCACCGTCCCGTGAGGCACCATTTCCCCACCCAACTTGCTGAAACGGCTTAACCGACCCTCGATATACAAAAATCCGTCCTCATCCAACCGCCCGATGTCCCCCGACATATACCAACCATCCACCAACACCGCCGCCGATTGCTCCGGTGCCCCTAAATACCCCGGAAAAATATTCGCCCCCTTAAACCAGAGCATCCCCGTTTTGAAGATCGATAAATCCTCCCCACTTTCAGGATCCCGCACCCGCACGGCCAAACCCGGCACCATCCGCCCGACACTCCCCTGCCGCCGCGTCGGAAAACCCGGCAATGCCACCGCGTCCTTTGTCAAATCCAACTGATTCACCGCAATCACCGGTGCGCCCTCGGTCATCCCATAGCCTTCACAAACCGGCACCCCCAGCTTCGCCTCCACTTCGTCCATCAGTGCCGACGGCAGCTTTTCCGCACCTGTCACAATCATCTTCAATGATGCCATCTGCGCCCGCGTTGCCTTCCGCAAATACGCCCGCAAGAAGGTTGGCGTCGTGAACAGAAGTGCCGGTCGATACCTCTCCACCAACTCCACAATCCGCCCCGTATCCAGTGGACTCACATACGTCACCAGCCGCGGCCCCGAAATCAAAGGCCACCACAGCGTTACCGTGAAACCAAAGCTGTGAAAAATCGGCAGACACCCCACCAAAACATCCAAACCCTCCCTCGGTAACGCCATGCGGCACTGCTCCACATTTGCCAACAAGTTCCGGTGCGTCAGCACCACCCCCTTCGGCTCCCCAGAACTTCCGCTCGTGAACAATAAGCCAGCTTCCCGGTCGCCCCCGTCCAACGGCAAACCCATCACCCGCGCATACGCCCTCGGGGGAAACACCAACAACAACACACGCCAGGCCAAAATCCCCGCCTTGCTCAAGCCCTTCATCACCCCCGGCAAGTCCAGCCGCCTCTCCGGCCAAGGGAAATCGGGCCCGACCTTCCCCACTACCGCTTCCGCTGTCACCACCGTCGCGATGCCCGCCTTCACTAGACACGCTCGCACCGCCGCCGGACCCGCCGTGAAGTTCAAGTTCACCGGCACCTTATCTGCCAGCACACAACCCAAATTCGCCACCGTAGCACCTAGACCCGGCGGCAACACAATCCCCACTCGCCGCTCTGGCACATGATCCCTCAGCCATCGTCCCAAGGCCAATGCCGCCGCCAACAACATCCCACCCGACACCTGCTTCCCATCCTGGAACCCATCCGTCACAACCGACTCAAACTGCTTCCGCCATAACCCCCGCACACACGCAAGGGCCAAGTGCTCTCCAAACTCCGTCCGTGCCGCAAACGCCGCCGCCCCCAGATCATAAATCCGCTCCCGCACCACATCCGGTGCCGCCTTCTCCGCCGCAATCGCCTCTCCAAACCAGACCTGCGCCCGATACGGAACCCGCAGCGGCCATTTCCAAAACAACTTCAATCCACTGTAAGAAAAAATCGATCCCCACAAACTCTCCAACCAGACCGGAACCACCGGTGCCCCCACTCCTTCCGCAACCCGCCGATAGGTGTCCGTCAGCCGCAGCAATGTCGCCGTCCGCTCCACCTGCCCTTCTGGAAACAAACACACCAGCTCCCCACGTTCCACGGCCTCTTGCGCCGCCGCCACCCCCGCCTCGGGCCGCATCAGATCCAGCGGAATCGCCCCAAACGTCCGCGTAAACCAACGACTGAACCACCCCCGGCAACTCGATTGATCCACCATGAACCGAATCGGCCGCGGACACGCCAATTGCAACACCAGCGCATCCACATAACTCACATGGTTGCTGACCAACACCGCACCCCCCAGTCCATGCAACCCCTCCGCCCCCACTGGCTCCACCTCATACACCCACCGCCCCAACGCCGCCAGAATCCCACGCCCCGGCAAATCCAGACGGCTCACACCCGTCCCCGCAGAAAACGCACTCACCCCTTAAACACTACCGCCCGGGACTCCCTTGGCCAGCAGAAGAAAATACCCGCCCAGCCCTGTTTCCTTGAACGATTTACACCATCAATCATCACTTTTCCCTTTTTTTGCGTAACTGCTATGCCAAACTCGTTTATGCTTCGCTCGTCCCGTACCGTCAGTCGCGCTTTCGCTCTCTCCCTTGTCGCGCTCTGCCTTGCCGGCTCGTTCCTCCACGCCCAAACCCCCGCTTCCCTTGGGAAAGAGGGTCAGGACGCTTTCCAGGCGGGGAACTACCAAGAGGCCGCCGCCAAATTCAACCAGTTTATCAAAGAGTTCCCCGACGAAGACAATACAGACGTCGCCCGCTACTTCGCCGGACTCTCCCTCTTCGCCCTCCAAAAATACGACGAGGCCATCCCCCTCCTCCTCAAAGCCAGCCAAACCAAAGTCGAAAACCTCAACTCCGGCGAAAACAATATCGTTCCGGATTGCCTCTTCTACCTTGGCAAAGCCTACCAGGCCAAAGCCGGTGCCCAAGCCGTCCCCGCTGAACGCAACGACACCCTCAAAAAAAGCGTTGAAGCCTTCAACCAACTCATCGAAAAGTTCCCCGACTCCCCTCTGAAGAGCGATACCCTCCTCGCCCGGGCCGTTTCCTTCGTGCAAATGCGCGACTTTGCCCGGGCCCAGACCGACCTCGAAGCTCTCCGAACCGGCGATCCCAACAACCCCCTCAACGCCGATATTGATTACATGCTCGGCTTCGTCTTTTCCGAACAGGCTCAGGCACTCGTCAACGACTTCAAACAGGACGAAGCCAACGAGGTCATTCAAAAAGCCCGCGCCATCTACACCCAGCTCGCCCAAAGCCCTAACCTCGCTATCGCCAACGAAGCCCGCTTCCAACTCGCCAACCTCTACTTTAACGAACAGCGCTTCGACCAGGCCCGCGCCATGTTCCGCTCCATCCGCAGCAAGGACGCCATCATCCAAAGCCAGGAACAAATCATCGCCAACCTCCAGGCCCGCATCCAGGCCACTCAAAACACCGCCGAACGCAACGCCCTCACCCGCGCTCTCCAGCGCGAACGTGACAAACTCAATGACGCCAAAAACAATCCCGAACTCGCCGTCAGTGCCCTCATCCGCATCGGCGACACTTTCATGGCCGAACGACGCTTTGACGAAGCCCGCACCATGTTCCGTTACGCCAAACAATTCGCCGACGACGAGGTCAAGAAAAACATCGACGTGCAAATCATCATCTCCCTCGCCCTCCAAGGCCAGGCCAATAAAGCCAACGAAGCCTTCACCAAATTCAAAGCCGAGTTCCCGAAAGACCCCGTCGCCGAAACCGTCGAATTCTCCATCGGCGTCGCCATGCTCCAACAGCAACGGTTCGACGAAGCTCTCAAGTCCTTCGAAGAAAGCCTCAAAAACTTCCCCAACAGCCGGGTCGCCCCCCAAATCCCGAGCATGATCGCCCGCACCTTCCTCTCCATGGGTAAGCCCGATGATGCCATCAAAAGCTACTCCGACTTCATCGCCCGCGCCGAAAAAGGCGAACTCCGCGTCCCCCCCGAAACCATCGAACGCGCCAAAAAAGATCAAGCTCTCGCCCTCGCCCAGGTCAATCGCACCGACGAAGCCATCGAACTCATGCGCAAACTCAGCGAAACCGCCCGCACCCCTGACGTCAAACAGGACGCTGCCTACCAAACCGCCGCCTTCCTCATGCGCGCCAGCAAGTTCCCAGAAGCCGCCTCCGCCTTTGCCTCTTTCGCCACAACCTATCCCGATCACAGCCTCGCTCCCACTGCCGCCTTCACCCTCATCTCCCTGAACGAACGGATGCAAAAACCTGAAGAAGCCGTCACCGCCGCGCGCGCTTTCCTCCAGACCTTCCCCAACCACCCCCTCGCCCAGCGCGCTATCGAACGCATCTGGAAAATCCGCCTCGCCCAGAAAGACTATCCCGCCATGCTCCAAGTCCACGAGGAACTCTTCGCCAAATTCCCGGACTCGGAATTTACCGTCTTTGCCTATTGGGACCAGGCCAAAGCCCTCGAAGATCAAAAAAACCTCCCCGCAGCCCTCGAAACCTACTCCAAAGTCTTCGCCCAGTTCGAGGCCCTCAAAGCCAAAGGCTCCGCCGCCGCTGAAAACACCTCCGTTCGCTCCTTCGCCGGATTCGCCCTCAACCGCACTGCCACCATCCGCCAACGCCTCGCCCGCGATATGGGCAACCCCGCCCTCCTCGAAGGCGAACCCCTCGCCCGCTGGAAAGAACTGATGACCTCCAGCCTCACCGACCTTGAAAAAGTCGTCACCCAAACCGACGAACCCCGTGCCGTTCAAGGTGCCCTTCGGCTGATGGTTGAAAACCTCGTCGCCCAGGTCAACACCGGCATGATCGACCGCGCCCAGGCCATCAACCTCCTCTCCCGCCTCGCCGGCTCTGCCCGCGTTCCCGAAATCGCCCTCAACATCCAAATCGCCCGCGCCACCCTCGCCTTCGATCTCGGCCTTCGCCAGCAAGCTATCGAATACTACAGCCAGGCGATGGACGATCCCAACGCCAAGCCCTCCTGGCAGGATCTCGAACGCTACGGCGAAGTCCTCCTCGACAACCGCGAATTCGACAAAGCCTTCCAGGTCTTCACCCGCATCCAAAAAGAATTCGAATCCGACAAAAACTCCCACCCCATCGCCATCTACGGCCTCGGCGCCGCCCAGCTCGGCCGCGGCAACGTCGCCGAAGCCGCCGCCCTCTTCAGCCGCCTCAAATCCGAATTCCCTAACTCCCCCAAAATCCTCGACGCCGCCTACGGCGAAGGCCTCGGCCTCGCCGGAAACGGCAAGTTCGAAGAAGCCTTTGAACTCTGGCGCGACGTCCTCCGCAGCCCCCGCGCCTCCAACGAAGTCAAAGCCCGCACCCTCATCGCCTACGGCCAAACCCTCGAAACCATGGCCGACAAAAACCTCTCCCCCAAAGAAGCGGCCCGCACCGATGGCAAGCCCCCCGCCAACCCGCGCGAGTTGGCCATCACGTATTATACCCGCGTCGATCTCCTCTTCGAAGCCCAAGCCGAACAGGCCGCCGAAGGCCTGCGCACCACCTGGCGGCGCAGTGTTCTGCTGGTGCTGGCCATCACCTTGCACAATTTCCCTGAGGGGCTGGCCGTTGGGGTTGCCTTTGGTGCTATT
>CALFVM010000277.1 GCA_937928665.1 uncultured Candidatus Methylacidiphilales bacterium | reverse complement strand
GCTCCCCCCGACCCAAGACCACCCACTACCGACCCTTCCCACCTTTACAATTTTTGTCCTGGCCGTGACAAAAATTGTCACGAGGGGTTGGCCGCCTGCGACCGTTCAAGTCGGACTTGCCTCCCCGATTCACCGTTTTAGCTTCCCGGGATGAGTGCCGAGGCTCGAGCCCGTGAGTTGGTGGAGAAGATGAAGCTGTTGCCCGATAGCCAAGAACGCTTTCTCCACGTCATCGCCTGCGGAAAACGGGCCGCCGGGTTACCCGACGATTTGAAAGTGGACGTGTTCCGGATCGAAGGTTGTCAGTCTGCGCTCTGGATGGTGCCGGAGTTTCGGGACGGCCTCTGTCACTACCGGAGCGATTCGGACGCGTTTATCACCAAAGGGGTCTCTTCCATCGTCTGCTCCGTTTACAGCGGATCAACGCCGGACGAAGTGCTGGGGCTGGATGACGGGTTCTTACGAGACGCCGGGATCACCGAACACCTCACGCCCAACCGCGCCAACGGACTCTCGCAGTTGCTCAAAAAGGTCAAAGGCTTCGCCGCGCTCCACCGTTCAGAATCCGCCCCATCCGCTTAGTCCAGCAAGCCCTGGAGTTCCTCCCAGGTCAGGGAACGGACGAAGGCTTCCTCGCTGACCAGGGTATTCTGGATCAGCTCCTTTTTCTTTTCCTGCAGGCGCACGATTTTCTCCTCAACACTGCCCCGGGCGATCAGTTTGTAAGAGTTGACAATTCGGGCCTGCCCGATGCGGTGGGCGCGGGCGGTGGCCTGATCTTCCACGGCCGGATTCCACCACGGGTCAAAGTGCACGACGGTATCCGCACCGGTCAGATTGAGTCCGGTGCCGCCTGCCTTCAGGCTGATGAGAAAGAGAGGGATGGAGGGATCGTTCTGAAAGCGGTTGACCTCCCCAAGTCGGTCCAGGGTAGCACCGTCCAGATAACAAAAGGGGATCTTGCGCTCATGGAGTTGGGCAGAGAGGAGCTTGAGCAGGGAGACAAACTGGCTGAAAACCAGGACGCGGTGGCCACCGTCCATAGCCTGGTCGAGCAGTTCAAAGAAATAGTCCATCTTGGCCGAAGGCTCGGTCCAGGGCTTGTCGGCCGCGCCGGGCAGCATGGCGAGGTGGCAGCAGACCTGCCGGAGCCGGGTTAGAGCGGTCAGCACGGCCATGCGCCCCTTGTCCTGTCCGTTCTTTGCGGAGGCCTCAAGGACCTCTTTCCGGCCCTGATCCAGGATCTGGCTGTAAACCTTCTTTTGCTCCTCGGTCAGGTCACAGAGTGCCACCTGCTCCAGTTTTGCCGGAAGGTCCCGGGCCACTTCCGCTTTGGTGCGGCGGAGAATAAAGGGCTGGACCCGTTGCCGGAGCCGGGCCTGGGCGCGTTCATCCCCGTTCTTGCTGATCGGAATCTCATACCGATTCTTGAATTCTTCGGACGGACCCAAATAGCTCGGCATGAGGAAATCAAACATCGACCAGAGATCGAGTAAGGAGTTTTCAATCGGCGTGCCCGTCAGGATGAGGCGGTTGGTCCCGCGGAGCATCTTCGCCCGCTGGGCATTCTGACTGGAACGGTTTTTGATGTGCTGGGCTTCATCCAGGAGGATGGTGTCAAACTGTCGGGCCTGATATTCGCCAATGTCTCTCCGGAGCAGCGCGTACGAGGTCACAACCAGATCATGCTCGTCAATCCGCTTGAACTGGGATTGGCGCTTGCCCCCATGAATGAGGAGGGTGGTGAGGTCCGGGGTGAAACGCGCACACTCGTCCACCCAGTTCTGGACCAGGCTGGTCGGGCACACGATCAGGGAAGGCCCTGCGGCCAGACCCTGGTTCTTGCGGAACTGGAGGTAGATGAGGGCCTGAATGGTTTTACCCAAGCCCATTTCGTCGGCCAGAATGCCGCCGAGCCCATTTCGGGCCAGGTAATGCAGCCAATTCACTCCCCGGGCCTGATACGGCCGAAGCCGTTTGCGCTGCTCCTCCGGCAGCGGCAAATCTTCAAGGGCCTCGACGGAAGCGGGAGGCTCCCAGGGGACCCGGGCCTGCACATTCCAGCCGCCATTTCCCAGAACCGCATGGAGATACGGGGAAAAACGACGGTTGATCGTATAGGTGCCCGAAGGATCGGATTGCACCTGGCAATCAGCGATGATGGCCTGAACTTCCTGCACGGCTAGCGTCGGGACCAGGACGATCCGGTCGTTGCCCCGGCGCTGGTGACTGACATTTTTATTGAGCATGGCCTCAATCTCCGCGCGGGTAAGGCTGGGACCATCGTCCCCCGAACCCTTGTAGTGGAGATCCAGCGAGAGCCAGTCTTCCCCGGAAGCGGTGATGGTAAGCTCCGGTTCGATCAAATCACACCGTCCCATAAAGGTGGTCATCCGTTCGCTTAAACGGATATCCCAGCGACGCCGCCAGGCGGGCAGGGTGTTGGCCAGAAAAAAACCGACTTTCGTCTCTGAACTCAGGGTGTAGGTGTCCGGCTGGTGCTTGCCCACCTCGAAGCCCGCGGCCAGCACATCGTGTCGGGCGCGATTTTCTGCCTCCCGATTCCGGATAAAATACCGGAGAGGATTGTCCGGGTCCGGCGTCCAGGCGTCTTCGCCCCGGCTCTTTTCTCCGGGGTGGCCGGTCAGGCTGTAGGTGTTTCGCCCATAGAGTGCCTCCAGTCGCACAACCATTCCATACAGATGCCCGTCGAGCGTCGCCCGGATCTGCGGGGTCAACGTCGCAAACTCAAGCTCGGCGACCCGGGGTGAAGCCGCAACGTGGAGGGAACCCTCCAGATTCGGCAGCTCCCTCTGAAAAAACGTCCCCAAATGATCGCGCGGAATCGTAATCTCCTCCTCCCGCAGACGAT
>CALFVM010000276.1 GCA_937928665.1 uncultured Candidatus Methylacidiphilales bacterium | reverse complement strand
GGAGTTCGTATCGGGCTTGGGTTGGGTTAGAAAGTGCGCCGCCTTGGCTGAGCCTTTCCTTGCGAGCCAGCGAGGGTGCGAAAGGACATCGCAAAGCGGTGGAGCAAGCGATCCGGATGGGCATGCCCCCAAGTCCATGGGAGGGAACGGTGGTCGACGGATACCTGGGGAGTCGGGAAGGCTTTCGCAGGTTGAAAAGGGCTCTCAAAGGAGACCGCGTGGAGCAGAAAGCAGTGAGGCAAGGGGAACAAGACGTGCAATGGCAGCATATCGTCGAAGTGCTGGAACAGTGGACTGGGCAAACCTGGCCAAGTCTCTGCCAAGCCCATGGGAATCCTACCCGAGACCTGGGCCTTTGGCTGGGAAGGAAGTATGGTGGTTTGCGATTAAAGGAACTCGGGGAAAGATCAGGGGAAATGACTTATCCCGCCGTATTTGCCGCCATCCGCCGGATCGACCAACGCCTACAGACCGACAAGCTACTCAAAAGGGACCTGCGGACAATCATCCATAAATTAAATATTGAGACGTGACCCCAAAGTCCTGCGGGCTGGGGTGAGGATGGCGGTTGGCCCAACCGCCCGACAGTGGGGCGGCTCCCGGGGGAAGGGATGGGCATGACCGGGATGAGATTTCGGCTGACGCGGAGGATTGGAGCTTTCCGGTTTGAAGGCTTGCGCACGGGCTCGGATGCCTTGAAATAGGGGGGTGGCAGGGTTGAACGCTTCCCCGATGACCTCCGGTGAACCGCTCCGTATCGGGGTTGTGGGCGGGTTTGGACATGCGCCGGAGGTGTTTCGGGAGCTGGTCGGAGTGCCCGAGGCGGTGGCGGCGGTCGGGTGGGCACCCGCGTTTGCGGGCGAGACGGCAGACGGAATTGCCTGGCACCCGTGGATGGAGGGGGTGGAGCGGTTTTCTGAAGCCGCGTCCCTGTATAAAACGGCACGACCGGAGGTGGTGATTGTGAGCACCCGTCCGGATCAGATTCAACCGACCGCGCTGGGGGCCATCGCGGCGGGTGCCCATGTGATTGTGGAAAAACCGCTCGCGGTGAACGGGACGGCACTCCGTCAGCTTGATGAAGCCGCCCGAGTTTCGGGCCGGAAGGTGATGGCGATGCTCTCGATGCGGTCGATGCCGGCGTTTGTGGCCGCACGGGAAGTGGTGGCCGCAGGACGAATCGGGCGGCCGGTTTTACTCAACGCACGGAAGTCGTATCAATGGGGAACGCGTCCGGAATGGTTTGGCGATCGGGGAAGCTACGGGGGAACGTGGCTGTGGGTGGGGATTCACGCGTTGGACGTGGCGCATTTTGTGACGGGACTCCATGCGACCCGGGCGTGGGCGCGCCACGGGAACCAGGCCCACCCGGAATTGGCCGGATGTGAGGACACGGCGGCGGGGACGTTTGCGCTGGAAGGAGGGGCAACGCTGTCGGTGAGCCTGGATTTGTGTCGGCCGGGGACAGCACCGACTTGGGGCGATGATTGGCTCCGGGTGGTGGGAACGGAAGGGGTGTTGGAAGCCAACGGATCGACAGGACGGCTAGAGCTGCTGGGTGCCGAGGGCGTGGAAGTGAGGGAGTGCGGCACGGAACCGGTCCCGATTTATCTGCCGTTTCTTCGTGCGCTGGCCGCTGGGGAGGGTGGGCCGGACCCGACAGCCTTCTCGTTGACCGCCTCAGCACTGGCGGCGCGGGCTTCGGCCGATACCGATGGGGATGGGGTTGAGGTGGGGATCACCTTTGGTAAACCAGATGACTAACCTTAAGAGGCTGGAGATCGTGAACACGCGATTCAAGGTGCCGGACGGGGATGATGAGGAGATTGGCTTAAGGCCCATGGGATGGAGAATGGCGTGCCAATGGATGGGGCGATGGGCCCAGCGGTTGCGTTTAGGTTGTTGCCTTGGACTAGCTTGGGTCGGTCTGGGCCAGCTTGAGGTTCGGGCGCAGTTGCCGGAACTCCGGGGTGGTTGGTCGTCCGCACTGCCGTATCAGTTTGAAGAGGTGGGAAGGCACGGCGAACTGAAGTTAACCGGCCTGGATATCGAGATTGTCAAGGCAGCGGCCCGCGAGGCCGGATTCCGCACGGTTTTCGTTGAGGTTCCCTGGGAGGAAACGCTACGCGGCATTGAGGAGGGGAAACTTGATTTCGCGTTGGGGGCGACGCCTTTGGAAGAGCGCACAGCTTGGGGCTGGTTCAGCGTGCCCTATCGGAGAGAACGGATCGCCCTGTTTGTCAGGCGCGGGCTGGACCGGGGCGTCTGGATGGACCGTCCCTTGGCCACGCTGGAGAGGCTTCTGGAAACGGGCGGGCGTGTGGGGACGGTTCGGGGTTACTATTTGGGACCGGAGGTGGCCGAGATCCTGGGTCGGCCGCAACATGCCGATCAGGTGGTGCGGGTGAATGATGATGGCCGGCTGCTGGATGCTTTGTTGGGCGGGGCGGTGGACGCGATCGTGGCCGACCGCCTGGCAGCGGCCAGCACGGCTTGGCAGACCGACTCACTCGGGCGGATTGAGATGGTGCCGGGGGTTCTCTTTGAGACCCCACTTTGCCTGCTTTTCTCCAAAGCCACCACGCCGGAGGCAACTGTGGAGGCGTTCAATGCGGCCATCGAGAGGATGCAAAGTTCCGGAAAGCTTGCCGCCATTTCCCGACATTATCTGGTGCCGCAACTCATGTTGATCACGATGAAGACGCCCTGGTTCATCGCATTTGATGTTGCGGGGACGATTGCCTTCGCCCTTTCCGGTGTGCTCATCGCCCGTCGTGAACGCTACGATATCCTGGGTGCCTGCGTTCTGGCCGCACTCCCAGCGGTCGGAGGCGGGATTATGCGGGACATGATCACCACACGGGAACCGATGGGGATTGTGCAGAACCCGGCTTTGATCTTGTTGGTGCTGGCGACGGTGGTTGCGGGAACCCTCTTCTTTTTTCTGCACGACTGGTTTTTCCGGCGGAACGTGGGACGATCGTCCACGAGCGAAGCCTTCCGCTGGTGGTCAAGCCGTGGCGCCCTGGTTATCTTTGATGCCATCGGGCTGGCCACCTTCACCATCATCGGGGTGATGGTTGCGTTGGAACAGAAGTGTGAACCCCTCTGGCTGTGGGGGCCGATTCTCGGGGCGTTGACTGCGGCGGGTGGGGGGGTGCTGCGCGACGTGCTCCGGTCCCAGGCTGATATTCCGACGCTGAAAGGTTCGATCTACCCGGAGATTGCCTTGGTGGGAGGACTTCTTTACTCGCTGGCGATCTTGCATCAGGGCGAGGATTTAACGCTGGAGACCATGCTTTGGCTGACCGTGATGATCATGCTGACCATCTTGGCCACCCGGGTTTTGGTGGTTCATTACGGCGTGCGGAGTCTGTTTCTCGGGTTGCCGCCCAAGGCAGAGGTGATCGAGCTGGAGAATCGTGCGGGATGACCCGGCGGGTGTTCGGTGGCGGTGTGGAGAGGCTTGAACCACAGCCGGCGGGGTCGGATCTGGTTGTCAGCCACAAGATATTGTGGGTTTTGCCTTGAACTTTCCGCCCTGGCTTTCTTTCCTTTTCCACCATGTTTCTCAAGTCGCTCGACATCGCCGGCTTCAAATCGTTTGCCGATAAGACCCACATTGAGTTTCACAAAGGGGTCACCGCGATTGTCGGGCCGAATGGCTGCGGCAAAAGCAATGTGCTCGATGCCATCCGGTGGGCCTTGGGTGAGCAATCGGCCAAGGCACTGCGTGGCGGCAATATGCAGGATGTCATTTTTGGCGGGACCGACAGCCGGAAGGCACTGGCCATGGCGGAGGTGACTCTGACCTTTTCCGAGTGCGAGGCGGCACTGGGGACGGAGTATCACGACGTGGCGGTGACCCGCCGGGTCTTCCGGGATGGTGCCGGGGAATACGAGATCAACAAGACGCCGTGCCGCCTGCGGGATATTCATCAGCTCTTCATGGACACGGGCATTGGGCGGAGCGCCTACTCGATCATGGAGCAGGGCAAGATCGACCTGATTCTTTCCTCAAAACCAGACGATCGCCGGGCGGTCTTTGAAGAAGCGGCGGGCATCACCCGGTTCAAAAGCCAGCGCAAAGAAGCCCTGCGCAAACTCGAGGCCACCGAGGCGAACCTCCTCCGTGTTTCCGACATTATCAAGGAAGTCCGCCGCCAGCTCGGCTCGCTCCAGCGTCAGGCCGCCAAGGCCCGGCGGTTCCGGGAGGTCTTTGACCGCCTCCGACTTCTCGACACCAATTTGGCCCGGCTTGATTTTCGGGAACTCCGGGACGGGTTGCGCCTTGGGGAGGAAAGAGTCCGGCAGTTGGAGCTTGAGTTTGGATCGGTGGAAACTGAGGTGGCGGCCCGGGAAGCCGAGGCACGCCAGGCCCGGGTTGATCTCGAGAACTGCGACCTGACCCTGCAAGGGTTGGAAGGGCGACGAAACCGGGCCGAGAACACAATCGCCCAAAACGAAACCCACATCCGGAACAGCCTCGAACGGATTGCCGAAATGGAGGCGCGCATTGAAAAGAACCGGCTGGAGCGCGCCGCCTCCGAGGAGAAAATCAAAACGTTGGAAGACCAGCTCACCGCTGCGTCAACTGATCTGGCTGACCTGGACGGCCGTGAGACGGAGGCTCGCCGGATCGCCGCAGAAAGCCAGGCCGCGCATGAAAGTGCCCGGACTGGCGTCGGAGCTGCCTTGCGAGAACGTGGGGAGATCGAACGCGAGGCCAACCGATTGGCGGCCGAACTCAACGCCTCCCAGGGCCGACTCTCCGCCATTGAAATGCAGCGGAACACCTGCCTGGCCCGGGTGGCGGAGCTTGACCGCGAAGAAGCGGCCGGTCGGAGCCACGCCGCCGAGCTAGAAACGATGCTGCGCGAATTGGCCGGGCGCGAATCCGAGGCCCAGGCCCGGCTTGATACTCTGGTCGGGCGTCGGGAAAGCGGCCAAGCCGCACTCGCAGCCGCCCGCGACGCCATGACCCGTGCCCGTCAGAGTCTGCAGGAAACCGAAGCCCGCATCGGGCGGCTCGTGGCCCGGCGCGACGCCCTCAAACGGTTGGTCGCTTCCCGCACCGGATTTTCGGCCGGGTCCCGTCGCTTGCTGGAACAGTTTCAGGGCCAGGGCATCGCCGGGCCTCTGCTCGACTCGATCCGGGCCAAACCGGGTTTCGAAGACGCCGTGGAACTTTGCCTGGGCGCGGCCTGGGAGGCGCTCGTGGTGGACCGGCCTGAAGCGGTCAAGCCGATGCTGGAGGCTCTGGGTCAGACCGGCTCGGCCACGCTTGTCTGCCTGCCTCCGGACGGTCCTGCCCCAAGCCCGGATCTGCCGCCCGAATCGGTGCTCCATTTGGTCGATCTCGCCCCGCCCGCTGCTGCCTGGCTCCGACAGTTGCTCCGTCACCATTGCGTTGTGGCCACCGCCGTTGATGCTGAGGCAGTCCGCTGCCGCGATCCGCACCTGACCGTCGTGACCCGGGAAGGCGAGATTTTTCATGCGGACGGGTGGATGCTTCGCGGAAAGCGGGAGCACCAGGGCCAGTCTCTCCTGGCCACCGAAAATGATCTCCGTGCGATTGAGGCCGAGTTGGCGGAAGCGGAAAGCGGGCTGGGAGAAAAGGCCCAGCGGGTTGAGGCACTCCGGGCTGAGGTCGATACGGCCACCCGGGCTTTGGATGAAATGGATCAGGAACGCCGTTCGGTCGAAGGCGCACTGGCCGCCCTTCGATTCGAGGTAAAAGGACTCGCCCGCCAGAAAGAAGAAGGGGCACGCCGTCTGGAGGCCTTTGTCCGGGAGCGGGCTATGCTTCAGGAACAGGAAGCGCGGGGGCGCGAGCAGGAAGCGGTTCTGGTCGAAGCCGCCAACCGGCTTCGGGCCGGGCATGCGGAGAAGACGTCCGAACTGGAGCAGTTTGCCGGACGCCTGGCCGAACTCAACGCCGCGGCTGAGCGCGAGGCCGCCCGGCTCTCCGACGCCCGTGTTCAGCTCGCATCGGTGGAGCAGCAGCGCAAAAGTGTCGCCCTCCAGGTCGAATCCCTCCACAGCCGCAAGGCTGAGCTGGCCGATGCCATGGCCGCCCGGGAACGGGAATCCGCTGAGGACCGGGAGAAGATTGCCACCGCCCGCGAAACCATTGCGCGGATGGAAGCAGGCATCCATGAAGCCCGCACGGAGCTGGCTGCGGTAACCGCCGAGCTGGAAGCCGAGCGGGCCAGGCGGGGTGAAATCCAGGCCCGGTTCGCCGCTCTGGACGAGGCTGCCCGGACCGATCGCCGTCGGCTGAGCGAACTTCAACAGGTCAAGGGCAAAGAAGAAATTGCCATGGCGGAGCAGCGGCTTCACCTCAAGGCACTGGTCGAGCGGGTTGCCCGGAACTACCAGGTTGAGCTTGAAGAAAAACAGCCCGCCCCAGACATGAGCGGCCGGGGCACCGGCCCGGCCTGGCTTGAGGTAACCGACTCTCCCGCATCGACCGAAGGTGCCGCGCCGGACGTAACGGCGGGGGAGGTTCAAGCCGAGACAACGGCTGCGTTTGCGCCCACCCCGCCCGAACCGGTGCCGGAGCTGGAGATTGCCGATCGGGAAGCCGCCCGGCGGGAAGTTCAGGAACTCCAGGCCAAAATTGACGGGATGGGGCCGGTCAATGTTGAGGCCATCGCCGAGTTCGAGGAACTCGAACAGCGCCTGGCCTTTTTGGAAACGCAGGAACGCGACCTGACCACTTCCAAGCAGCAGTTGTTGGAGGCTATTCAAAAAATCAATGAAACCACTCTGGTCATGTTCCGGGAAACTTTTGCCAAGATTCAGCAGAACTTTACCGAGATGTTCGTGGAACTTTTCGGCGGCGGAAAAGCCGAACTGACGCTGGTCGATTCCGGCGACCCGTTGGAATCCGGCATCGAAATCGTGGCCCGGCCGCCCGGCAAACAGCTTCAATCCATCTCCCTCCTCTCCGGCGGAGAAAAAACCATGACCGCGGTCGCCCTCCTTTTCTCCATCTACATGGTCAAACCGAGCCCGTTCTGTGTGCTCGATGAAATGGACGCTCCCTTGGACGAATCCAACATCAGCCGGTTCATTCGGATTCTTCAGCGGTTTGTCACGCAAAGCCAGTTTGTTGTCATCACCCACAACAAACGGACCATCAGCAGTGCCGATGTCCTCTACGGCGTGACCATGGAAGAACACGGCGTTTCCAAGATGGTCTCCATCAAACTGGCCCGACGCGAAGAAACCCCCCTCTTCCCCGAAGGAGACGTGCCCACCATCGCGGATTCCGTGCGCGGCACCGTCTGAAGGATCGGGTGCGGTCGCTTGGCGAACAGGTTTTACCTTCCCGGCATCCGAGATAGCCAACCCTAGAGGAACCCTTTTTCCCGGGAACCTTCGCTCCCGGACCTCTCCGGAACGCCCGACCGCCCATTCGCATTTCTCTCAAACTTGCGTAAAGTCTGGGATGACACCGGATGATCGACGTGCCTTGCGGGCGGCCATCGGCTTCGCCGAGCTCGGTCTCTATGACGAAGCTCTCGCCGAACTCGATGGGGGCGGACGCTCAGCTTGCCCGTCCCCCGAAGCCGACGCTTTGAGAATGGAAATTTTTCGGCGTGCCCGCCGCTGGGAAGACATGCGTGACCGTGCGCGGGCCCGGGTCGAGTCCAACCCTGACGTCTACGAATGGTGGGTCCACCTTGCCGACGCCACCCGCCACTCCGTCGGTCTGGTTCCCGCCCGCAACATCCTGGAACGGGCACTCGCCAAGTTTCCAGAGAACGGTCACCTCCTTTTTCAGCTTGCCTGCTACTCCGCTCAGCTTGGTGAACTGGAAAGGGCCCGCGAACATCTCAACCAGGCGATCGCCGCCGACGAACGCTGGGCTGACATCTCCCACGTCGACCGCGATCTCGACCCCCTCTGGGCTGCGCACCCGGATTGCTGACGACTGAGGCTCAGAATTGAGTCTCACGCCAAGACGCGAAGACGCCAAGGGGGGAAGGCGGGTTAGGACCACAGAGTGTCCAGAAGGCACGGAGAGTGGGACACGGGGGTTACGGTGAAAAGCGTGAAGAGAATGAAGAGGGGGTGTGGCTTTGAATCTTCACGAACTTCATGGTCTTCACGGGGAGATGGCTTTTTGTCGGGACGGTCTGTGACCACCGGTGGTAGAGATAGGAGGGGGCAAGGGTGCTCACGGCAAGACGCCTGAAGGGAACGCTCGGGAGAACCACGCCCCGGGTGTCAGGACCGAAGTGTGCCCGACCATCACGTCATTCGCCTCAATGCAATGTTAAATCAACTCGGCCATTAGACGCCACGATATGAAAGTGGTTTGGTTGGGGTTTAGGTGTTAAGTTTACTTTACCACCCGCCTCCTCAACCATCAATTGCCCGGCCGCAATGTCCCAAAGGTTGATCCCCTGCTCAATGTACCCGTCCAGTCGTCCGGCCGCGATATAGGCCAAATCAAGCGCTGCCGAGCCCATGGCCCGTAGTTTCCGCGTCCGGGGTCCGTAAAACTGGTAAAGCTCCAGGCACTTGACCAAGGTTTCATGACTTTTGGAAAACCCGAGAGAAAGGGCCGCTTCTGCTAGGGCACTCCGGCTGGAAACCCGCATCGGTCGCCCGTTCAAAAACGCGCCGCCCCCAAGTCTTGCGGTGAACATCTCGTCCCGCATCGGGTCATAGATGGCTCCGACCCGGGTCACCCCATCCAGACGACACGCAATCGATACGCAGAAGTGAGGGATTCCGTAGCTTAAGTTGACCGTTCCATCAATCGGATCAACGATCCACTCCGCTCCCACTCCGTTGGAGCCGTCCCCGCCCTCCTCTCCAAGAAGCTTGTGGTCCGGGTAACTGCCGAGCAGTCGGGACTCGATAAACGCCTGCGTTTCGACGTCGAGCCGAAGCTTGATGTCGTGAGCATGAGCTTCGTCCACAATCAGCTCGCCGCCAAACGCAGCCCGAACCTGCGCACCGGCCTCCCGGGCGACCGTGACAGCCAGGTCAAGCCAGGCCGACAAGAGGTCTGAGGTCGTCATCACCCGGCACCCTATCCAAGATAGGCCGAAGGGCGACCCAAAACTTTCGCACGGTCGCGGCTACCGGGAGGCCGGGTAACAGGCCCGAGGGATGGGGACCACTTGCGGTTGGCTAGGGAAAAGCAGGCGAGAAACCAAGAGCGCACAGAAGGTGCGGAACCTGATTTTCCGTGAAGAGCGTGCAGCGCATGAAGAGATTCCTCGGCCCTGAACCTTCACGAACTTCATGGTCTTCACGGTGAGATGGTTTTCTGCGGGGGCGGTCTTTGACCGCCGGGGTGTGGGCTTGGGAAGGCAGGGTGTCTCACGCCAAGACGCGAAG
>CALFVM010000275.1 GCA_937928665.1 uncultured Candidatus Methylacidiphilales bacterium | reverse complement strand
GAATTTTGAGGGACATACGGATTTCACCACCATTGCGCTGGGCTGGAATGACGCGGAAAGCCACGTCCCCCGGGACGGGCGGTCGTGGCTTCCGGTGGCTCCTCCAGTGGATCTCGATCTCTGGCCTGCATCTCCCAACGGAGGGCAGGGGGCATGGACGACCGTGACCCATTGGTACGGCTATCCGCGGGTCGAGTGGGACGGGCTGGTGCTCGATAATAAATCAGCCGAGTTCATGAAAGTGGCCGGCTTACCGGGCCGGGTCGCCCAATCCCTCAGGATCGCTTGTGACCTTCAGCCCGGCTGGGATGACTATCACGCGATTCAGGCGCGGGGGTGGGATCTGGTTCCGGTAGGGGAGGTCTGCCGGAGTCCGGAAACCTATGGGACATTTATCCAGGCCAGCGCGGGCGAGTTTTCGGTCGCCAAGGGCGGCTACGTCCGGATGAACAGTGGTTGGTTTAGTGACCGAACCGTCTGTTATCTCGCCAGCGGGCGACCGGCGGTTGTGCAAGAAACGGGCTGGAGCCGTCACCTTCCGATCAGTGGCGGTCTGGCGGCTTTCCGGGATGAGCAGGAGGCCGCCGCCGCTCTGGAACGTCTTGCCGCTGAGCCAGAGAAAGCCGGGGCGGCGGCCCGACAGATTGCTGAAATGTTTTTTAACGGCACTCAAGTCGTCGGCGGAATGCTGGCACGGTTGGCTTGAGGGTCGGAAGACGGGTTGGCATTGGACCACGCGCGGGGTGGGGATGAGTTTGGGGAGCGGGAGAGTGGCGGCGCATTGAAATAATGACGTGCACCGTGATGCCGGATCGTGGTTAATCTCCTGTCTCTATGCCTGCACCCACGACTGCCATTCAACCGACCCGCCACGAAGATTTTCCGGAATGGTACCAGCAAGTGATTGCTGCTGCTGACTTGGCCGAGAATTCGGAAGTCCGCGGTTGCATGGTGATCAAACCCTGGGGGTTCGGGCTGTGGGAACGGATGCAGCAAACGCTGGACCGGATGTTTAAGCAGACCGGGCACGAGAATGCGTATTTTCCGCTGTTTATTCCGCTGAGTTATCTGGAAAAAGAAGCGGCTCATGTCGAAGGGTTTGCCAAGGAATGTGCGGTGGTCACGCATCACCGGCTGGAGGCGGGGCCGGATGGGAAGCTGATGCCAGCCGGGGAACTGACTGAGCCGTTGGTGGTTCGCCCGACTTCCGAGACAATCATCGGAGCGGCCTACGCCCGCTGGGTTCAGTCCTACCGGGATTTGCCCATTTTAATCAACCAGTGGGCCAACGTTGTCCGGTGGGAAATGCGTCCCCGCCTTTTTTTGCGCACCGCTGAGTTTCTCTGGCAGGAAGGGCACACGGCTCATGAAACGGCGGCGGAGGCCAGGGAAGAGACCGAGCGGATGCTGGCGGTTTATGAGCGGTTCGCCCGGGAGTTTCTGGCTCTGCCTGTTTTGACCGGGGAAAAGAGCGAAAGCGAACGGTTCCCCGGTGCCGACCGGACTCTGTGCATTGAAGCAATGGTGCAGGATCGGAAAGCTGTCCAGGCCGGGACATCCCATGACCTGGGCCAAAACTTTGCCAAAGCCGCCGGGATCAAGTTTTTAGGGCGCGATAATCAGGAAGCCTTCGCCTACACGACCAGTTGGGGGGTGAGCACGCGTCTTATCGGAACGCTGGTCATGGCCCACAGCGACGATGATGGTTTGGTGCTGCCCCCCCGGATTGCTCCCGCCCAGGTGGTGATTCTTCCTGTAACCCCCAAGGAGGATACCCGGACGGCGGTGTTGGAAGCGTGCGATCGGCTGGCCGCGGAGCTGGAATCACGGGAGTTTGCCGGTGAAAGAATCCGGGTTCGGATTGACAAACGAGACCGGCAAGGCGGTGCGAAAACGTGGGAATGGATTAAAAAGGGCGTTCCCATCCGGGTGGAGATCGGGCCGCGGGATCTGGCTTCCGGGACCGTGTTGACGGCACGCCGGGATCTGGCACCGAAAGAGAAAACTTCTTACGCCGCGACGGAATTTGCGGAAAAGGTTCCGTCGATCCTGGCGGAAATGCAGGAGAACCTTTACCAGCGGGCGTTGGCCTTTCGTGAAGCGCACACCCGAAAGATCGATACCCGGGAGGAGTTTTACGCCTTTTTTACCCCTGCCCGGCCTGACAAGCCGGAGATTCACGGCGGGTTTGCTTGGACTCATTGGTGCGGCGATCCCGCAGTGGAGGAGCAGATCAAGGCGGATTTGAAAGTGACGATTCGCTGTCTTCCGTTTGAGCACGACGGGCCGGGGACGTGTCCCTTTACCGGGAAGCCGAGCCCGCAGCGGGTTTTTTGGGCGAAGTCGTATTGACCTCGGCGGCGGGGGCGGTGGGGAAGAAAACAGTTGAACGAAAAAGGCTTTGACCGGGGTGGATTGAAGTGGGAGCCTCCAAGTCTCTCAGCCCATGAACATTCACGAGTATCAGGCGAAGGAACTGTTGGAGAAATTCGGTGTGGCCACGCCTTCCGGCAGAGTGGCTTCAACCCCAGAAGAGGCCGAGTCATTGGCTCGGAGCATGATTTCCAATCAACTGGTGGTCAAAGCCCAGATTCATGCGGGCGGACGGGGCAAGGGAACATTCACCTCCGGGTATCAGGGCGGCGTTAAATTGTGCAAGACTGCGTCAGAAGTAGGTGCGGTGGCCGCGCAGATGCTGGGCCAGACCCTCGTCACCCACCAGACCGGCGAGGCTGGCCGACTGGTTCGGAAAGTCCTCATTGCCGAGTCGAAAGAAATCGCCCGCGAACTTTACTTTGCCATCACCCTGGACCGCGCACTGGGCTGCCCGGTTATCATTGCCAGCCTCCAGGGAGGCATGGATATCGAGGCGGTGGCGGAAAAGAGTCCGGACGCGATCGTGCGTGAGCCGATCCACCCCGGCCTTGGGTTGCTGCCGTTTCAAAGCCGGAAACTAGCCAAGGAACTTGGCTTCGGACCGGCCAATATGCGGGCAGCCTGCCGCCTGTTTCATGCGGTTTACCGCCTGTTCACTGAATGCGACTGTTCGCTGGTGGAAATCAATCCGCTGGTGGAGACCAAAGGTGGAGAGGTCTTTGCCCTGGACGCAAAACTCAATTTCGATGACAACGCGCTGTTCCGCCAGCCGGAGATCGTCGCAATGCGGGATCTGGATGAAGAAGATCCACGCGAGGTCCAGGCCTCCAAGTTCAATCTCAACTATATCGGTCTGGACGGCAACATCGGTTGCATGGTCAATGGGGCCGGATTGGCTATGGCCACAATGGACATCATCAATCACTACGGGGGCAGCCCGGCCAACTTCCTTGATGTTGGCGGCGGTGCCAACGAACAGCAGGTGACCGAAGCGTTCAAGATTCTGGCGGGCGATCCAAACGTGAAGGCCATTTTGGTCAACATCTTCGGCGGCATCATGAAATGCGACATCATTGCCCAAGGCATCATCAATGCCTGGAAAGTGGTCTCCTGCGATGTCCCGCTTGTCGTTCGTCTGGAAGGAACCAACGTGGAGTTAGGAAAAAAATTATTGCGTGAGTCCGGGCTTCCGATCATCGCGGCCGAAGGGCTGGCGGAAGCGGCGGAAAAAGTGGTGGCAGCCGCCAAGGGCTCCAACTGAGGAGAAAACAACTATGTCCGTTCTGGTTGGAAACAATACACGGTTGCTGGTGCAGGGGATCACTGGCCGTTCAGGAGCTTTCCACGCAAAGAGCTGCATGGAATATGGAACCAAAGTCGTCGCCGGGGTGACCCCCGCACGCGGCGGTGAGGTCTTTGAGGGCAGGGTGCCGGTCTTTGACACCGTGCTGGAGGCCCGTCAGCAAACCGGTTGCAACGCCACCATGATTTTTGTCCCGGCCGAATTTGCCGCCGACTCGGTCATGGAAGCGATCGACGCCGGGATTGAATTGGTCGTCTGCATTACCGAGGGTATCCCGGTCCTGGACATGCTCAAGGTCAAGCAGTTCATGGTGGGCAAGAACTCGGTTCTCATCGGGCCGAACTGTCCCGGCATTATCACACCCGGCCAGTGCAAAATCGGGATCATGCCCGGCTACATTCACAAGCCCGGCACGATCGGGGTCGTCTCCCGCAGCGGCACCCTGACCTATGAAGCCGTTTGGCAGATTACCTCACGCGGCTACGGCCAGAGCACCTGCATCGGCATCGGAGGCGATCCTATCCACGGGATGACGCATCGCGATGCCATTGAGTTTTTCAACGCCGATCCGGGGACGGAAGCGATTGTCATGATCGGGGAGATCGGAGGGGGCGAGGAGGAAGAAGCGGCCCGCTTTGTCAAGGAACGTGTTCACAAACCCGTGATCGGCTTCATCGCCGGAGCGACCGCACCGCCAGGCCGCCGCATGGGTCATGCCGGCGCCATCGTCTCCGGAGGAAAAGGGGCGGCCAGCGATAAAATTGCGGCACTGGAGGCGTGTGGAATCACGGTGGCGAAAACCTTGGCAGAGATCGGGGACACGCTGATGGAGCGCCTCAAAAAATAGCCGATATGGCCGTCACGTCACGCGGGTTAGAAGGAATCGTCGCGGCTGAAACCAAGCTCAGCGATGTCCGGGGGCAGGAAGGCAAGCTGATCTATTGCGGCTACGATATTGACGAGTTGGCAGGCCAAGTCTGCTACGAGGAAGTGGTTCACCTTCTCTGGCACGGTCGTCTTCCCAATGCGCGGGAACTCGACTTCCTGAAGGCCGAACTTCGGCATGAGCGAGAGTTGCCCCACGGGCTGGTCGATTTCCTCCGGGCCTGTCCAAAAGATGCCCACCCGATGGATGTGCTCCGGACCTGCGTTTCCATGCTTGGCCTTTACGATTCAGGAGAGCTTGGTGAGGATGCGCTCGACGTTAACCGTCGCCGGGCCCTTTCGATCACTTCGAAAATCGGTGTCATTGCGGCCTATTTTCATCGTGCGCGCCAGGGGCAACCGCTGCCACCCATCCGGCACGACTTGGACGAGGCCGCCCATTTCCTCTACCTCATGACCGGAGAAACCCCGGGGCCTGAGGCGGTTCGCACGCTCGACATGGCCTACGTTCTGCACGCCGATCACAGCTTCAACGCGTCCACGTTCACCGCCCGCGTCTCGATCTCGACTCTGACCGACATGTACTCGGCGGTCAGTGCCGCCATCGGCTCCCTGAAAGGCCCCCTCCATGGCGGTGCCAATGAAGGGGTCATCCGGATGTTGAAAGAAATTGGCTCACTGGAGCGCGTAGATTCCTACATTGCCGAACAACTCGCCATGAAACGCAAGATCATGGGCATCGGGCACCGAGTCTACAAAGTCCTTGATCCCCGCGCACCGCACCTCAAGCGGATGGCCGTCAAGCTCACCCAGGAACTCGGCGAACCCAAGTGGATTCAGATGAGTGAACGGATTGCCGAAATCATGCTGCGGGAGAAGAACCTGCACGCCAACGTCGATTTCTATTCCGCCACGGTTTACTACAGCCTGGGCATTCCGCTGGATTACTTTACCCCGATCTTTGCCATTGCCCGCACTGCCGGCTGGACCGCACACGTCCTGGAGCAACTGGCGGACAACCGACTTTTCCGCCCCAGCAGCGATTATGTCGGCCTGCCGGCCGGCAAAAAAGTCGTTCCTCTGCCCGAACGCTAATTCGCCCACGGACGGCATCCTAACTTTTATGTCCCACCCCAAACTCTTCATTCCCGGCCCAGTCGAAGTTTCTGCCAAGACCTATGAGGCGTTTTGTCGCCCCATGGTCGGGCACCGGAGCAAAGCCTTCCAGGAACTCTACGCTGCAGTGCAGCCGGGACTCCAGACACTCTTCGGCACGCGCCAACCCGTTTTTCTGTGTACCGGCTCGGCTTGGTGCGTCATGGAAGCCGCCATTCGCAACCTCGTCCGCCAGAAAGTTCTTGTCTGCATGAGCGGCGCGTTCTCTGACAAGTGGTTCGATGTCGCCCTGAAATGCGGGAAAGCCGCCGAAAAGCTCCAAGTGGAGTGGGGTCGCGCCATCAAACCTGAGGCCGTCCGCGAGGCACTTGCCCGGGGCGGATTTGACGCGGTGACCCTCATTCACAACGAGACCTCAACCGGCACAATGAATCCCCTGCGCGAGATTGCTGCAGTTGTCCGGGAGTTCCCCGACGTGATCCTCATCACGGACGTGGTTTCCTCCTTTACGGTTGTGCCGACTCCCTTCGATGACCTGGGTGCTGATGTCATGCTCGCGGGGGTGCAAAAGGCACTAGCCCTGCCGCCGGGTGCGGCGGTCTTTACCGTCTCGGAACGGGCTTTTGCCCGGGCGACCGAAGTAAAAGACCGGGGCTACTACATGGACTTCGTGGAGTTCAAAAAGAACGCGGAGTCGAACATGACCCCGACCACGCCCAGCATTTCTCACCTCTACGCTTTGCAAAGCAAAGTGGACGACATCCTGACCGAAGGCCTTGAGGCCCGTTACGCCCGGCACGCCGTAACCAATCAGATGGTGCGGAGCTGGGCGGTGGCCAACGGGTTTGAGATGTTCCCGGAACCCGGCTACGAATCGGTCTCTCTCACCTGCATTCGGAACAATCGGGAAGTCGATGTGGCTGCGGTGGCCCAATGGATGAAAACCCATGCCAACATCGTCATTGATCAGGGGTATGGAAAAGTGAAGGGAAAGACCTTCCGGCTGTCCAATATGGGCGACGAGAACGAAGCGACCGTCGGTGCCCTGCTGAGCGCCATGGACCGCGCTTTGGCTGCTCTCGCTTAGGAGTGGACAACAGGCGTCCTTCGGTGACCCGGAGCTGACCGGGTTCTGGTGGCACTGGGTGCTTTCTCGGGAACCGTGCGGTCCACGGCTCACTCACGCGAGCAGGACGCGAATCACGTCAGCGGCCGTGTAAGGAGTTCCGTCGGGGCTGAAGTCCCGCAGACTGGTGAGCGAATCCCCAGCGGTCAGGAGTGGGGGCTCAACCGAGCCGTCGGAACGGCGTTGACCGAGGCCGATGGCCGCCAAGAGACCATTGCACAGGCAAAGTCGGCCGTTGCAGGCATCGGGTAATCCATCTTTCGCCACCCAACGGTCAGATGGTTCCGAGGGGCAACGGAGGATCAGGGCACCTTCAGGGCCAACGGCAACTTCGCGCAGGAGGCCGATATCACAGACGCGCCGGCGCGCAAGGTGAACGGCCGGGTCGGCAAGGGTGCCTTCGAGTTGCACGATCTTGAACGGAAAGCCCGTGGGAGAGGCGAAGGGTTGGGTGGTGACACCGATCCGACCGAGGTGGGCCCGGTGGAGGATCGCCGACTTAAGGGCGGGGTCCAGGCCAGACTCCTGGCAGAAGGCAAAGGCAGTGCCGACCTGAATTCCGTGGGCACCCAGGGCCAATGCCTCACGCAGTTTTCCAGGGTGGCCAAACCCGCCCGCCAACCAAAAGGGGAGGCCGAGCTGGCTGAACTTGGTCGGGTCGGCGGTGTCGCGTGCCCCGTAGATGGGTTGGCCCGAAGCGTCGAGTTGGAGAGGACCGCGAGGCGGGGCGTTGTGACCGCCGGCGACAGGTGCTTCGACGATGAAACCATCGACGCGCCCTGAGGCTTTCCGGGCCAGGTGTTCGGCGAGGACGTGGGAGCTGACGATGGCCAGGAACTGGGGTCGGTGGAGAGGTCCGTGAAATCGGGAGGGATCGACGCGGATAGGGAAGGCATCGGAACCGGTAACATCAATCCGGTATTCAGCCGGGTGCCCTGCAGCCAACGCGTCGAGCAGGCCCGGGATTTGGCGGGGGATTCCGGCACCCGCCAGAACCACGTCAACTCCGGCAAGCATGGCGCCCAGAATAACATAGGGGACAGCGACCTGGATTTTTTCCAAGAGATTGATGCCGACGGGGTTAGAATGGCCCTCTTTGGCCAGGTAAACAGCAGCGAAGGTGGCGGCGATGGTCAGTTCAGCCACGGACCAGGGGGATTCCGGGCCGAGCATGGGCGTCGGCTTGAAGGGGGCGGTCGGATCTTTGCCGCCGGCGATATGAAAGGTGTCAAGGATGCGCTGGGAGGTCTCGGGGCGGGGATAGGCCCGCAGAGCGCGGGACCAGTGCCCGCCCGGGTCGCCGAGCTGGAGTTGGCGGGCCATGACGATGTCAGGAGCGGTTCCGGAAACGACGCCGAGCTGGCCGAGGGACGAGACGGCCCGGGCAAGCACCCAGCCGGAAACGCCGACGCCCATACCGCCTTGGATCAGGGAGGGCAGAGAAGGTGCAATCAAGAGAGCCATTGAAGCGCGGATGTCGGGTTTGGCAACGTGGACCGTCTGGTGGGGCGCAGTTAGCAGATGGGTGGGGAAAGAGAAAGCAGGGCTACTTGCACACGGGTTGGGTCTGCGGCACGTTTGCCCCGTGACGACCCGCCGCGCGTTTTGCTGTCAGATCATCAGCGGTGTGGCCCTGGGGCTGTCGGCGGGCTGTGCACGGCGGGGGCCGGAGTTGATTGAAGTTAATGATGTTCATTCCCGGTTAACACCGACCCCTGTGCGCCGGGTTCTCCAACCGAGGAGCCATGATGAGACACTGCGGGTTCTGCGCCGGGCCCTGCACCACAATGCAGGGTTGAGCGTGGCAGGAGCGCGCCACTCCATGGGACGGCAGGCGTTTGGCACCGGGACGATCCACTTTGATTTGACCGGGTTTGCTCAGGTGGGGGACTTGGACGGAGCGGCAGGACTGGTCCGGGTGTCACCGGGGTGCACCTGGCCACGATTGATGGGTGAACTGGACCGGCGTCAGGCAGGCGAGGCGACCCCGTGGGTGATCCGGCAAAAGCAGACAGGAGCCGACGCGTTGACGCTCGGGGGGGCGATGGCGTGCAACATGCACGGGCGCGGACTGCGCTATGCACCGTTTGTCCAAGACATGGAGTCGTTTGAGTTGCTGACCGCGGAAGGGGAGGAAATTGGGTGTTCGCGGGAG
>CALFVM010000274.1 GCA_937928665.1 uncultured Candidatus Methylacidiphilales bacterium | reverse complement strand
TCGTCGATGATGTTGGGGATTTCGTCGCCGCTGACGATGGTGGATTTGAGGCGGCCGCCTTGTTCAACGCGGAGGGTGCCGTAGGGTTCGGGTCCGGCGAAGTCGACGGTTTCGTGGATAAGGGCGCCCATGCGGAGGAGGACGCGGATGAGGCCGGTGCGGGTGGGGTTGAGACCGACGCGGGGGAGGGTGATGCGGCCTTTGGGGAAGGCGGAGGCGGCGACGAGCCAGAAGGCGGCGGAGGAGAAGTCGCCGGGGATCTCGATGTCTTCGGCGTGGAGTCCGTTTTTGCCGAAGATGGTAGATTGGAGGCCGTTGGTTTGGAGGGAGCCGTGGAAGTGGCGGAGCATGCGCTCGGTGTGGTCGCGAGAGGGCATGGACTCGGTGACGGTAGTTTGGCCTTCGGCCTGGAGACCTGCGAGGAGGATGCAGGACTTGAGCTGGGCACTGGGGACGGGGGTTTGGTAGGTGATGCCGGTGAGAGGGGCACCGTGGACGGTGAGAGGGGGTCGGAAGTCTGGGCCTTCGCAGTCAACCCGTGCGCCCATGAGGGTGAGGGGTTCAACGATTCGCTTCATGGGGCGGGAGGAGAGGGAGGCGTCACCGTGGAAATGGGTGTCGAAGGACTGACCAGCGACGAGGCCGGCGAGGAGGCGCAGGGAGGTGCCGGAGTTGCCGCAGTCGATGGATTCGCGCGGGGGGAGGAAGGTGCCACCGGTGCCGGTGATTTCGAGGGTGGTTTCGTCGAGGCGTTCGGCGCGTGCGCCGAGAGCCTGCATGGCGTGAAGGGAGCAGAGGCAGTCTTCGCTGGGGAGGAAGTTGGTGACGCGGGTGGTGCCGGAGGCGAACCCGGCGAACATGGCGGCGCGGTGGGAAATGCTTTTGTCGCCGGGGACGTGGAGGGTGGCGTTGATTTTTTTGACGGGGTGGACCGTGAGTTCTGGCATAAAAGTGGGCGGTTCAGACCGGGGCAGGCAGGGAGCGGCGGACATGATTTGCGTTGGAGAGGATGTCGTGCAACTCCTTTTCGTTCTGGTGCAGGAGGGCGGCCCGGGCGCGGTCGGTGGCGAGTTGGAATTGGTCGAGGGCGGCGAGGACGGCGGAGCGGTTTTCGAGGAGGATTTCGGCCCACATGGGCGCGGGCCCGGCAGCAATGCGGGTGGTGTCGAGGAAGCCGGGGCCGCGGAAGGGGAGGGCATCGGGTTGGACGGCGTTGATGAGGAGGGCGGCGAGGAGGTGAGGGAGGTGGCTAATTTGGGCGACGGCGCGGTCGTGGGTGGCGGGGTCGGTGGTGAGGCAGGTGCAGTCAAGTTGGGTCCAGAAGCTTTTGGCCTGGGCCAGGGTTTCGGGCGGGGTGGCAGGGGTGGGGGTGAGGATGACGCGGGCGTGGTGGAAGAGGTCAGGGCGGGCGGCGTGGAGACCGGCTTGTTCTCCCCCGGCCATGGGATGGCTGCCGATCCAGCGGGCGTGGCCGAGGAAGATGGGGGCGAGGGCGGCTTCGACGGGTGCTTTGACGCTGGCGATGTCGGTGACGAAGGTGCCGGGGCGGAGGTGGGGAAGGATGGCGCGGGCGAGGTCGGGCATGACGCCCATGGGGGTGCAGAGGATGACGGCGTCGGCGTTGCCGACGGCGGCGGAGAGGTCGGTGGTGGCAAGGGGCGCGATGTGGCGGGTGAGGACCTCATCGACGGCCTCGGAGCGGCGTGCCCAGACGGTGACGCTGGGCCGGGAGGAAAGGTGACCGAGGGCGAGGGCGAGGGAGCCGCCGAGAAGGCCGGGGCCGAGGATGGTGATGGAGCGGAGGTCGGCCACAGGAGGGCTCAGGCAAGGGGCAGGGTGGAGGGGAATTCGGAGGCGAAACGGTTCATTTCTTCGGGGGTGCCGATGGAGACGCGGACCCATTCGGGGAGCCCGTAGCTTTTGAGGGAGCGGATGATGATGCCGCGGCGGAGGAGGGTTTGAAAGACGTGGTCGGCGTCACGGACGTTGACCATGATGAAGTTGGCGTGGGATTCGAGGTGACGGAGACCGAGTTGGTCGAAGAGGGCGGCGAGTTGGGCGCGACCGTGGAGGGTGAGTCGGCGGGTGGCGTCGATGTGGTCGTGGTCGTCGAGGGCAGCGAGGGCGGCGACCTGGGCGAGGAGGTTGACGTTGAAGGGTTGGCGCGTGCGCTGAAGAATTTCGGCGGTTTCGGGGGAGGCGATGGCGTAGCCGATGCGGAGGCCGGCAAGGCCCTGGGCTTTGGAGAAGGTGCGGAAGACGGTGAGGTTGGGATGTTGCCGGAGCCAGCCGACGGTGTCGGGCGGGTCCTGGAGAAATTCCTGGTAGGCTTCGTCGAGAAAGATGGCGACGTGGCAGGGGACGGCTTCGAGGAAGGCTTTGAGGTCGGCGTTGGGGATGCGGGTGCCGGTGGGGTTGTTGGGATTGGCCAGGAAGACGAGGCGGGTGTCGGGGGTGATGGCGGCGCGGATGGCGTCGAGGTCGTGGTGGAAGTGGCGGTCGGGGGTTTCGACGAGTTCAACGTCGAAGAGTTGGGCCATGAGTTTATAGACGACGAAGGCCCACTTGGAGGCGATGGCGCGATGGCGTCCGGGTTTGGCAAAGGCGCTGTAGGCGAATTGGATGATTTCGTTGGAACCATTGCCGAGGACGATTTGTGAGCGGTCAACGCCGAGTTGGGCGGCGAGGGCGTTACGGAGGTGGAAGGCACCGCCGTCGGGGTAAATGTGGCAACCGGCGAGGGCGTCGCGCATGGCGGCGATGGCTTTGGGGGAGGGGCCGAGTGGGTTTTCGTTGGAGGCGAGTTTGATGACGGATTTGGGGTCGAGGCCGAGTTCCCGGGCGACGTCGTCAATGGGTTTACCGGGCTCGTAGGGGACGAGGGCACGGAGGTTGGCGTTGGCGAGATCCCACATGGACATGAGAGGGAGGACGTTGCCGGAGGCGGGCGATTTTGTCCACGGCATTCCTGAGGGGAGGGCGCGGCCGGGCTGGGTTAGCGGAGAGGACTAGGCTTTTTGTTCGGAGCGTTTGCGGCGGTTGTGGTCGAGGATGCGTTTGCGGAGGCGGAGGGATTGGGGGGTGGCCTCGACGAATTCGTCGTCGGCGATGTATTCGAGGGCGCGTTCGAGGCTCATTTTGAGCGGGGGGGAGAGTTGAATGCCTTTGCCGTCGCCCTGGGAGCGCATGTTGGTAAGGGCTTTGGCTTTGCAGGGGTTGACGACCAGGTCGCCTTCTCGGGCGTGCTCGCCGATGACCATGCCTTCATAAACTGGGGTCTGACCACCGATGAACAATATGCCGCGCTCTTCCAATGCGTTCAGCGCATAGGACATCGCATTGCCAGTACCGTTTGAAACCAGCACGCCAACAGGACGCCCTTCGATCACGCCCTTATAGGGACCGTATTTTTCAAACAGACGGTTCATCAGGCCGGTACCGCGTGTGTCGGACAGAAACTCGCCATGATAACCGATCAGACCGCGCGACGGCGCAGAGAAGGTGAGGCGGGTTTTACCGCCACCGGAAGGACGCTGCTCGGTTAGCTCGGCCTTGCGGCGTTGCATTTTCGAAA
>CALFVM010000273.1 GCA_937928665.1 uncultured Candidatus Methylacidiphilales bacterium | reverse complement strand
GATTTGGTGGCGCGGCTGTTGCGGCGAACCGACGGCGAAGGGCACGAGGAGATGACGGCAGAGTTGGCGGCACTGGTGGCACTTCAACCTTTGGACGAGGCCACGCTGGATGCGATGAGCGCGGCCGAACTCTATGAACACGCGCAGGTGCTTGATCAGGCCATTCGCCAGGAGTTTGCCGACGTGCGGGCAGTCGAGCTGGCGGGGATTCAGGGGACTGACCTGGGCGAGGCTTTGGCCGGTGTGGAAACGCCCCAGGGCAACGCGCCGGATTTGGCTGGCGAATTGGGCGGGGAAGCACCGACAACGCGGGCAGGGTTTCAGGAGCGGATGGCCGCACTGGACCAGGCTCATGCGGCGATGACCACGATGCAGCTTCAGGCCGAAGCGATGGCGGCGCAGGCCAGGGGTTATGCTGCCGAGGGAAATGCCGAGGAAACGGCCCAGGCGGCCCGGCTCCAGAATGCGCTGGCGGAAGCGGCCGCGGCACCGGATGGAATGGTGGTGGACATGACCGGGCCGATGCGAGGTCTCTATCAGATGCAGCAGGGACAGTCAGGGACGGGTGACTCGCGGAGGATGGACACCACGGTGGTGAACCTCGGTGGGGAAGGCACGCGGATGGATGGCAGCTCGACCTTGCGGGAAGAGAGGCCGATCCGGGCGCAGCCCCACGAGATTATCGCGCAGCTTTTGCCTGGGCGAAAGTTCAGCCGGGAGAGCGACCGCCGGGGTTGGCTCTACATTGACACCTGGTATGTGATCGGCCCGTTTCAGCGGCCTGAGGGTGACCGCCTGAGTTACAACACGCGGTTTCCGCCGGAGACCATGGTTGATCTAGACGCGGAATATCGCGGGAAAATTCATCCGGCCACGGGTCAGCCGACAAGACTCCGGTGGCGCTTTTTTCAAAGCAACACCCTGAAGATCACGCCGCCGGATGAGGTGGATGGGTCGGTCTACTATGCGTGGACCGAGGTTTACTTTGAGGAGGAGCAGGAAGTTCTGGTGGCGGTGGCTTCGGATGACGCGGCCAAGGTTTGGATCAATGATCTGATCGTGTGGGAAGACACCGGCCTGAGTCCGTGGCGGTTGGATGAGGGGTTCCGGAAAGTTGTCTTCCGGCGGGGGGTTAACACGGTCTTGGTGCGGATTGAGAATGGGCCGCACGTGTGTGTCTTTTCCCTCCTTCTGTGCCCGGTGGGACTGGACCGCTGACGGCGGCATCGTTTCCCCCTTGCGGAAGGTCGGTTTCCGCAGGCATCATGAAAGGATGAGGCTCCGTACTGTCGCCGCCCTTGGGCTCGCCGCCTATCTGACGGCGTGCACACCGCCGCCGGTCGGGACTGAGTTTGAAGACGAACGCAACTCTCACTTCAAGCGGGCCTCCGACGCCATGCGGGCGGCGGATTATTACGGGGCGATCGAGGCCTATGAGCGGGCTTTGAAGGAAAATCCGAAAGTCGTCCGGGCCCATTTCGAGATGGGGGTGATTTATGGGGACCGTTTGGGAGATCACATTGCCTCGATCTATCACTTTCAGCGATTTCTCAACGCCCGGCCGAACGCTCCCCAAGCCCAGCACGTGCAAACGTTGGTGGAGAAAGCCAAAATTGATTTTCTCCTGACCCTGCCCAATTCGGGTTTGGTCAATGCCGAGGAGATCGCGCGAATTTCCCGCGAGAACGTTGAACTCAAACAACAACTGGCGCGGGCTGAGGCAGCTTTGGCCCGTGTTGGATCCGACGCTTCGTCCAGGGCGGTCGCTCCCTTGGAACCGGTTCCGCCTCAGGCACCGTTGGTGGTGGCCTCGGCACCGGTGGCGGTGGCCGGTCCCACGCCTGTTGTGGAAAGGGGTGCGGAAGTGGAAGGGGTTGAGGTGGCCGATCTGGGGGCGGTCCTGCCGATTCCAGAAACAGCTCCAGGGAGGGCTGCGGGTGCGCGGACGCACACGGTGCGTGCGGGAGAAACTCTTTGGCGGATTGCTTCGACGCATTACCCCGGCGATGTCCGCGGCGGGGTGCAAAAGATTTTGGACGCCAATCCTGTCCTGGCCGGTAACAGTAAGAACTTGCGGCCGGGCCAGGAACTTACCCTTCCTTAACCTATGGCCACCCCACGTTCCCGACCCACCCCAGACGAACCTGATGATCTGCTTTCCTCCAATCCAGAGGAGCAGTTGGTGCAACAACAAAAGCTCCTGGCCGATCTCAAGCGGAAACAGACCGAGCTGGAAGAACGGAAAAAACACCTCGAAGACTTAAACGCCCGGCGCAAAGAAATCAGCGAGGGGCAGCGATTGCTGCGGGAAAAGTTCACGCGTGGCCTGGCTTTGTTGGAGCGGGCGGAGCACGAGGCCCGACGCGAGGTGGAGCAGATTCAGCTCTCCCGGCAATCGTTCGATGATAACCTGAAGGAGATCGAATCGATTGACCCGACCAGCTGGGATGAGGAAACGCTCAACCGCTCGCTGAGCAAAATTGATCACGCCCGCGCAATCTACGCGCAGTTCCGGGCACGGATTGATGCCTTGAGCGGCCGCGACCTGAGTGGGGAGCCGACGAGTGGCGATGATGAAGAGGGTGCTGCCGAGGGCGATCCGCTGGGTTCGCCTTCCTTTTTCGAGCTTGTCCGGCGCGGGTTTGCCTTCACCTTGCCGCTGCTCATTGTGCTGGTGATTCTGATTGCCCTGTTGGCGGCCCGCTAGCAGAGTGTGTGGTGATGGGCTTGTTCAACGTTCCCCGCGACCCATTGCAAGCCGAGATGCGCCGACTGGAGCGGGAGGCGCGTGAGCTGGAGGAACAAGCCCGCCGCTTGGAGGCCGGGCTGGGTCGTCCCCCGCCTGAGGAGTCGCCCGCGTCGCCCGCGACGCGGATCTCTTTTCCCGACCTGCCAGAGTCCCCCGATCCGCGCCCGGCGGGAGCTCCTCTGCGGGTGCAACGTCGGCAGGTTAAGCTCCAGGTCCTCGCCATGGGTGCTGTTTGCCTGATCCTTGGGGTG
>CALFVM010000272.1 GCA_937928665.1 uncultured Candidatus Methylacidiphilales bacterium | reverse complement strand
TTTTCGAGGCGGTGGTTGACCTGCCCGTTTTCACCTCCGGGCGGATCATGGCCGACGGGGTCATCGAAGGATTGCGACATTACGGTGTTGTTCCCCCTGAGGAGGGCACGTCAATGCCGCCCGCCCCTTTAAGCCGGGCCGAAATGGATCCTTCCCTGCGGATGTTGTTTGAAGCGGATGCTCTCCAGGGTCTTGACCGGGCGGATCTGGATCTGGTTGCTCTCGGCTTCGAAAAGGCCCTTGAGGCGCTCCGGCGCAATGTGACCCCGATTGGCTACTCCGCCTGTTCCCTGGCTGATAATGAAGTCACGGGCACGGACGAAAATTACCGCTCCGTCTGGGCACGGGACGGCTCCATCACCGTCGTCTCCACGATTGAGCTGACCGATCCCGACCTGCGCGCCGCCGCCCGGGCCACCTTGGGCACCCTTTTTGATCACCTCTCCCCCAACGGGCAAATCCCCAGCAACGTCCGCCTCGATGATCTGCGGCCCGATTACTCCGGCGTCGGGGGCATCTGCTCCATAGATTCCGGGCTGTGGGCTATCATTGCCTTTTACCACTACATTCAGAAAACGGGCGACCTCCATTTCCTCGAACGTTACGCCAGTCAACTCCAGCGGGCCATGAACTGGCTCAGTGCCCATGACAGTAACAACGACGGCCTCCTGGAAATCCCTGAGGCCGGTGACTGGACTGATTTGTTCGGGCGCAGTTACAACGTTCTCTATGACGAGGTGCTCTGGTATCGAGCCAATGTCTGTTACGGACGTCTGCTCGAGTTTCGCAAAGATTTTGACCGGGCCGCCGATTACCTCCGCTGGTCCCAGCACATCCGGGGCGAAATCCTCGCCAACTTCTGGCCCTCCACCCAGTCCCGACCGGAAGAACGGGGTGTGGCCGCCTTCGCCGACCAACAGTTCTCCCTGGGTGACGCCCAATTCCTCATCGCGCAGGTCTCCCCCTTCGGTTTCAGTTGGCGCTGCGACGTCCTCGGCAACGTTCTTGCCTTCCTCACCAACCTCCTTGATATCGAACGGGCCAAGACCGCGTTCAAATTCATGTGGGGCGTCGGCGTGAACGAACCCTGGCCCGTCGCCAACCTCTATCCGGCCGTCAGCGCGGGCGATCCTGAATGGAAACCTTACTACGCCGTCAACCTCCTCAACCTCCCTCACCACTATCACAACGGCGGCATCTGGCCCTTCATCGGGGGCATGTGGGTCCGGTTCATTTACCGGCTCGGCTTGGGCGACATCGCGGCCCGCGAGCTTGTCCGCCTTGCCCAGCTCAACCGGCTTGGGCGTTTCGAGCCGTGGGAGTTCAATGAATGGGTCCACGGCACCACCGGCCGACCTATGGGCAAACGTTACCAGGCTTGGTCTGCCGCCGCCTACATCCGGGCCTGCCTCGAAATGCATCTGGCCAACCCGGACGGTGACTAGATTGCACGGTCGGGGCTGCCTGGCACGACGTCTATCTCCCTCAATAAAAACGTTTTTCGTTGGTTTTTGCGTTGTGTGCGATCATTGAGGCCGCTAGTTATTCACAATGTTCCGAGACGCCGAAGCGGCTCAGTCACAAATGGATATGCCGTGTTGACTCTTCCAAGCAACGTCCGCCGCTGTTTTGGTATCTTCGCCCTTGGCCTTGGCCTCGGGGCTATCCCTCTCCCAAGTTGCACTCTCGCCCAAGCACCGACCAAACCGCCGGTGTATTCGCTCGTTGATGCCGTCAATCTTGCTCTGCAAAACAACCCCGATCTGCTCCAGGCCCAGAAAAAGATCGAGGAAGCTCAGGGCGGGAAAATTGAGGCCCGAGCCGGGTTTATTCCCAAGTTATCCACATCCGGATCGTTTCAGCGGCGCGAGGCCGACTACGCCACCTCGGGCGGCACCAACCCGAATCGGTCCACCGAGGATTGGGCCATCAACGTCCGCTTGTTCCAAAACATCTATTCCGGCCAGGGCGTGCGCAACCGGGTGGCGATTTCCAAGCTGGTCGAGCAGGTCCGGCTTTTGGAATACCAGGCTGCCGTTGACCGGGTGGTGATGGAGGTGCGGCTGGTCTTTGACGAAATCCTCGCGGCCCGCACGGCTGTTGAAGTGCGTCGCCAGGCCGTTGAACTCCTGCGGGAAGAAGTTAAAAATCAGAAAGCCCGCTTGGACGCTGGGACCGTGGGCGAACTCAACGTGGTGCGGGCGGAAGTCAGCCTTGCCAATGAGTTTCCGGCACTTGAAGAAGCGGAGAACCGCCTCAAAGAAGGGAAAATCCGCCTGAGCCAACTCCTCGGCCTGCCCTACCTGCTGGAAAAAGATGCCGTCCCGTTCGATATCCAGGGCCAGCTCACCTACCGAAAGACCGACTTCGACCTTGATGACTGCCTGGCCAAGGCCGAAAACTTCCGACCCGAAATCAAGGCCCGGGACCTTGAAATTCAGGTCGCCGAAAAACAAATCATTGTCGAGCGCTCCAACGCCATGCCACGTGTCGATGTCTTTTTCGGCTACGATCTTTTCAACGAAACCAACACCGCGCTGAACCGCGACACTGTGGGCGGGTACATCACCGGGGTTCAGGGCACATGGAATATTTTTGATGGTTTTGCCACCCGGGGCCGTGTCGATCAGGCCCGCGCCCGCGCAGGCTCCGCCCGAGTCGCCCGCGAGGCCACCCGCAACACCGTTTTCGCTGAGGTCCGGACGGCCTTCCTCCAGCTCCAACAAGCCGACGCTACGGTCGCCTCTCAGGCGCGCAACACCGTGCTGGCCCGCGAATCGTTTGTCCTCGCCCAGGCCAGCTTTGATGCCGGGCTGTCCTCCCAGCTTGACATCCTGCAGGCTCGCAACGACCTCACCCGTTCCCAGCTCGCCGAACTCAACGCTCGCCTTCTCCACCGCGCCGCCCTCGCCCGCCTCGAACGCTCCATCGCGTCCCAGGTCCGCGTCACCGAAGAACCTCCGCGCCCGCCTGCTCCGGTGCGGAAAACCGGACCCCGCGCCGAAACCGTTCCGGCTCCGTCCGGTGATACCCTCACCGCTCACGAAGATCTCGAACGTGTGCTTGACCGCCCTGTTTCCGCCCCCACTCCCGCAAAACCTCCGGTTGAGCCTGCTCTTGCCTTGCCTGAACCGGCGGAGACGGCTGAGGCCTTCACCGCAGGCCCCTGAGACCATGCGTGCAAAATCTGGAAGTCCACCAGCGCGAAGGTCGCTTTCGCAGCACCTCGCGATCTGCGCCGGGTTCCTGCTCCTTTCCTCATTACCCCTCCATGCGTCCCCCGCCATCGACTCCATTGCGGTGGCCAACCGAGTCGCACGCGAGAGCGATTCCCGCGCTGGTTTGGAAGGACGTGACCTCGGTCTGGAAACGCTCTACCAGCAGGTGCTCGAAAACAATCCCGCCATCCAAACCGCCCGTCACGGACTTGAACAAGCCGCCGGACAACGGCTTGTCTTTCGCGCCGCCGCGCTCCCCCAGGCCACCCTTGGGCTGCCGGCCGGCGTCATCGGTCCGAAAGGCGATGCGGAAAGCCGGAACTTCGTCCTGATCACGGGCGGATTCAGCCAGCCGCTTTTCGATGTCAGCGTCCCGCCCAAGTGGCGGATGGGGAATCTCGCCCTGCCGCTGGCTCAACAAAATCTTAACGTGGCCGTTTCCACCCAATTACACGCTGCCCGCCAGGCCTACCTCCGGGCCCTGCACGCCCGCGGGGTTCTCGGGGTTTTGGCCGAGATTGATGCTGCGCTTGAGCGAAACCAGAAGTTTGAAAAGGAGCGGGTCAACGCCGGACTCGGTGCCAAATCCGACCTCATCCGGGCGGAAGTCCAGCGGCTCAATCGCGGTCCTGAACGCGATGCCTTCCTTGCCAGTTACCGGACCCAGATCGTGAACCTCGCCAACATCTCCGGTGCCGATTTGCAGGCTTCCGGGCCGCTTCCCTACCGCCCTCTCGGACACCTCACCTACCGGCCCTTTTCGGTCGATCTGGGCAAGCTCAACGCAGAGGCTCAAGCTGGTCGGCCTGACGTTGCTCTGCTTGATCTGCTCGTGCGCCAGACCGGCGAAGTTGTCCGTGTCGCCGGTGCGGGGTATTACCCCTCCATTCGTCTCATCGCCAATGGCCAGGCTGTGCCCGGCGGTGCCTTCACCGATCTCCAGCCCAATTCGGTCCGCGAAGGCGACAACGTGGAAAACAGCGAAATCCTCTTTGGCCCCTCCCTGACCTGGCAAATCTACGACGGCGGTGCCACCGACGGTCAGAAAGGAGCCGCCATCGCCCGCCGGGACTCCGCAGCCATCCGCCTTCAGGAACTCCGCGCCAACATCCCCCGAACCCTTGCCGTCGTCTCCCGGCGCGTGCGTAGTTCGGAAGAAAAAATCCGCGTCCTCGGTTCATCCGTCGCCCTGGCCGAGCGAACGCTGGACATCGTTGAGAAATCGCTCGAAGCTGGTGCGGCCGGTCAGCTTGATGTTCTTGAAGCCCAGCGATCCCTCTTTGACACCAAAGCCGGCTTGCTCAATACTTTGCTGGAGCACGCCTTGTCCGTGGCCGAGCTCGACCTCATTACCGGACGTTACCTTCAGTTTACCCATGCCCCCGAGTCCGCCTCCACCCGCTAAGACCCTGCCCCGCCGGAAAAACGGCCTGCCGCTGAAACAAATCGGCTGGCTCTTCATCGGCGTCGCCATCCTCGCCGCGGCTCTGACCGCCATTTATTACTTCAATCGGCCCACCGCTGAAGTCTCCCGAGTGGTCAAGGGCCGGGCGATCGCTGCTGTTTACGGAACCGTCAAGGTCGAGTGGTATTTTGTTCAACCCGTCCGCTCCCAAAACAGCGGCTTCATCCAGCTGGCAGATGGCATCTACAGCGGGGTCTCCTCGGTCGGGATCCTCGTGACCAAAGATCAGGAACTGGCCTCCATCGTCGACGAGGCCACCTCCCGCTCCATCCAGGGTTTGCGGATCGATCTCCAGGCCGCCACCGAACGCCAGCGCATCGGCCCGCCTTCGACCAAGTTGCTGAAAAGTGCCGAAGACAACCTCAAGCGGCTCGAAGCTCTTCAGGCGCAAACCCAGAACGTCCCCCGCGCCCAGATTGAACAGCTCAAAAACGAGGTCGCCCGCCTCACGGACATCGTTCGCACTGAGAAAATCGAGATCGACCGCATCGTGGACAACCTCACCACCAACCTGCGCAGCCTTCAGGAAAAGCTAAGCCGCTCTGTAATCAAATCCCCCATCGACGGCGTCCTCACCGCCGTCAACGTCATCGACGGAGAACTCGTTTTTGAGAACAACACGGTTTTCAACGTCGCCGTGAACCGGACCTACATCAACGGACAGGTCAACGAGGAAGATGTGGGTGCCCTTCGCACCGGCATGAAAGCCACCGTCAAGCTCTACTCCTATCCCGCCAACGAATTCATCGCCACCCTCACCTCCATTCTCCCCACCGGCGACGCCTCCACCCAACGCTACACCGTCGTGCTGACCTTCGATGATCCCCCCCCCAATCTCATGGCCGGGATGACCGGGGAAATGAACATCATCCTCGGCGAGCGCGACGACGCCCTCCTCATCCCCACCCGCGCCCTCATCCCCGGTGCGGCCGGCGGGGGCGATGTTGTCTTTGTTGCCAACAACGAGGTCGTCTCCATGCGGGCCGTCCAGGTTGGCTACCGGAGTCTTGAACGGGTGGAAATTCTTTCCGGCCTGCAGGAAGGCGACCTCGTCATCGTGGCCGATCAGGACCTCTTCAAGGTCGGGCAACGGGTCCGGGCCGTCGAGGTGACCGGCCCCGGCTCGGCGCCATGATCCCCCCCACTCTCTACATTGCCACCCGGTTCATCGTCAGCCGGAAACGCTCCCTCATCCTCAGCATGCTCGGCGTGGTCTGCGGCGTCGGCTTCTTTATTTGCACTCAGGCCCAAACCCAGGGCTTCGAGAAATACTTCATCCAATCGGTCCTCGGCACCTCCGGCGCCGTCGTCATCTCCGACCGGTTTCAACCTCGTTACACCCAGTTCTCCGGCACCAGTTCGGCCGACATGGTCGCCTCCTCCGGACAAAACGCCCGCAAATACTACGAGGGCATCACCGACCCTTACCGCCTCATGCGGGTCGCCCGCTCCTTCTCCAACGTCCTCGGGGCCGCGCCTATCATCCGGGGTTCCGTTTCCATCGCCTCCTCTTTCCAAAGCGAAGTCCTGCGGCTTGAAGGCATCGACATGCGCTACCACCTCGGTGCCACTGCTTTGCGTGAGCAGATCATCTCCGGTTCCATCGACGGCTTTGGTGCCCAGCCCTCTGCCATCATTCTCGGCTGGATGCTGGCCGATAAACTTCAGGTCCGCGTCGGCGATAACGTCACCGTCACCGCGCCCACCGGCACCCGCACGTTCAAGGTGGTCGCTCTTTCCCGTTCCGGCATCAACATCATTGACGAGACCCGTGGCTACATCAACCTCGGCGTCGCCCAGAGCCTCCTGGGCAAGCCCTCTTCCGCCTCCGTCATCACCCTGCGTCTGCGCGACCCGGGGCGCGCGCCCGAACTTGCCGCTCACCTCGAACGCCTCTTCTCTCATCGCGCCCGCTCCTGGCAGGAACGCGAACGCGGCAACCTCGCCCTCTTCTCCACCCTGAAAATTTCCGCCGGCATCACCGTCTCCCTCATCATCCTTCTCGCTGGCTTCGGCATCTTCAACGTCCTCACCCTCACCGTGCTCGAGAAACTCCGGGAAATCGCCATCCTTCGTTCCATGGGCTATCGTCGCTGGGACATCTCCGCCATCTTCCTCTGGCAGGGCCTCATCATCGCCACTTTTGGTTCCCTCTTCGGCTGCGGCCTGGGCGCCCTCCTCACGTTCCTTGTCTCCCTGATTCCGATCAACCTCCGCGGTGTGATCTTCGCCACCCACTTCGTCGTCGATTGGAACGTCTATCATTACCTCTACGGCTCCGCCATCGCCTTCGTCGCCGTCCTTGTCGCCACCTTCTTCCCCGCCCAGCGCGCCGCTACTGTCCCCCCCGTTGATATCCTTCGCGGTTCTGGCCAATGACCCCTCATCTCCCGCCGCCCTGTTTGATTTGTGAAGGCCTTGAGCGCTACCTCGGGGAGGAAGAATCCCGCGTCCACGTCCTCCGCGGTGTCTCCCTCACTCTCGAGCCCGGTCTCGTTCACGCCGTCGTCGGTCCTTCCGGTTGTGGCAAATCGACCCTCCTTTACCTCCTTGGTCTCCTCGATCATCCCGACGCCGGCTCCATCACCATTGATGAAGTCCCGGTCGCCTCCCTCTCCGACGAAGATCTCTCCGCCACCCGTAACGAACGCCTCGGCTTCATCTTCCAGTTCCACTTCCTGCTCCAGGACTTCACCGCAGCGGAAAATGTCATGATTCCGATGCGCCGCCTTGGCCGCGCCCGCATGGAAGAGATGCGCGCCCGGGCCGAGTTCCTGCTCGATGCCGTCGGCCTCGGAGCCAAAGTTGACCGCCCCTCACGGCATCTCTCCGGGGGTGAACAGCAGCGCGTCGCCATCGCCCGCGCTCTGGCCAACGACCCCCGCGTCATCCTCGCCGACGAACCGACCGGCAACCTCGACACCTCCAACTCCGAGCGTATCTTCTCCCTGCTCACCACGCTGGTGCGCGAGAACGAAAAAGCACTCCTCCTGGTGACCCATAACCCGGAAATTGCCGAGCGCTGCGATTGGGTTCATGAAATGAAAGACGGCGTCATCTTCGAAAGTCGGCCCGGGCTCCGGGCACCGGGCTCCGCGCCGTCCTGACCTCCCATGTGGACCAAAATCTGCGGCATGACCAATCTTGACGACGCTGCCCACGCCGCCGCCTGTGGGGCCGACGCCGTTGGCTTCGTCCTCCACCCCAAAAGCAAACGCTTTCTGCCCGGCCGGGCCGCCGCCGCCATCGCCCGCGCCCTGCCTTCGTCCGTTGCTAAAGTGGCCGTCGTCGTTGACCTGCCCGAGGCCGAACTCCTCGCCCTTCACCAACTCGGTGCCTTCACCTTCTTCCAACTCCACGGTGCCGAAACCCCGGAGGTGGCCGCCCGCCTGGCCGCCGCCGGGCTGGCCATCATCAAAGCACTCGGTTGCCCTCTTTCTGCGGACACCGTCACCCGGTGGGCTTCGGCAGCCGGTCCCGAACGGTTCCTCCTGGACCGGGCCAGCCCGGACCATGGCGGCACGGGTCAGGCCGTGGATTGGGACGAGGCTGCCTGCCTGGTTCCTGCCCTTGGTCGGCCCGTCATCCTGGCTGGAGGGCTCACCCCTGAAAACGTTGTGCGCGCCGCCCAAACCGTGCAACCTTCTGGGCTCGACGTGTGCAGCGGCGTCGAGGCCGCCCCGGGGCGGAAAGACCGCGCCAAAGTTGAAGCTTTTCTCCATCTATGTCGTCGCCTTCCCTGACTGCCGTTCCGGACGCCCGTGGCTACTTCGGTCCGTTCGGTGGCATGTACGTGCCGGAAACCCTCTTCGGACCCTTGGACGAATTGACCGCCGCCTACGCGGCGGCCAAAGATGATCCCCTCTTCCAGATGGAACTGGCCGAACTCCGGCGTGATTACACCGGTCGCCCCACCCCCCTCTACCTAGCCTCCCGTCTGACCGAAGCCTGTGGCGGTGCCAAAATCTATCTCAAGCGCGAAGACCTCCTCCACACTGGCGCCCATAAAATCAACAACGCCATCGGCCAGATCCTCATCGCCCGCCGGATGGGCAAAACCCGTGTCATCGCCGAAACCGGTGCGGGCCAGCACGGCGTCGCCACCGCCACCGTCGCGGCCCGGTTCGGCCTGGAGTGCGTCATCTACATGGGTGAGGTCGATATGGAACGGCAGGCACTCAACGTCCTTCGCATGCGGATGCTCGGTGCCCGGGTGGTCGGTGTCACTGCCGGCCAGCGCACTCTGAAGGAAGCCGTGAACGAGGCCATGCGGGACTGGGTCACCAACGTCCGCTCCACCCACTACATCCTCGGCACCGCCTACGGCTCGCATCCCTATCCCATGATGGTACGGGACTTCCACCGCATCATCGGGGAAGAAGCCCGCAAGCAAATCCTCGAAAAAGAAGGGCATCTCCCCGATTGCATCGCCGCCTGCGTCGGCGGCGGCAGTAACGCCATCGGCATCTTTTCTGCCTTCCTCGACGATCCCGGCGTCCGTCTCGTCGGCGTCGAAGCCGGTGGGGAGGGCATTACTCCCGGCCGCCACGCTGCCCGGTTCAGCGGCGGCAGTCTCGGCGTCCTGCAGGGCACCAAATCCTACGTCCTGCAAAACGCCGACGGTCAAATCGAACTCACCCACTCCGTCTCAGCCGGGCTCGACTACGCTGCTGTCGGGCCGGAACACGCCTACCTTCGCGATGTCGGACGGGCCGAATACACCTACGCCACCGACGCCGAAGCGCTCGACGCTTTCCAACAGCTCGCCCGCCTTGAGGGTATCATCCCCGCCCTGGAATCCGCCCACGCGATTGCCTTTGCCCTGAAGGAAGCACCCCGGCTTGGCTCCGAAGCCATCCTCCTGGTTAACCTCTCCGGCCGTGGTGATAAAGACGTCGCCCAAGCCGGACCTCTCCTCGGCCTGGTCCCATGAAAAGCATGACCGGGTTTGGCCGTGCGATCGCCGATATCTCCGGGTGGCGCGTCGAAGTTGAAGTCCAGTCCGTCAACCAGAAGCGTGGTCTCGACCTCCACATCTCCACCCCCCGCGAATACGCCCAACTGGAACGACCCCTGCGCGAAGTCGCCTCGGGCGCCGCCCTCCGCGGACGTCTCTCCCTCGCCCTCCAGGTCAAAGCACCGCCCGCTCCCGAAGGTCTCAACATCAATCGCGCCAAACTCAAAGCCGCCCATCGCGAAGCACTCGAACTCGCCCGCGACCTTGGCCTGACCGAATCCGTCTCGCTCGACTTCCTCCTCAGGCTGCCCGGCGTGCTCGAAAGCACCGTCCGCCCGCCCGATCCAGAGGCCCTCGGCAAAGCCACCGCCCGGGCCGCCCGGGCTGCCCTGGCCGATTGGAACGCTTTCCGCCAACGCGAAGGAGCCCACCTCGCCCGGGAACTTGCCCGCCTCCTCACGGGCATCCGCAAACACGTCGCCCGCATCAACGCGTCGGTCAGCAAAGCCAAAACCCACCTTGGCGACTCTCTGAAAAAACGGCTCCGCGAGGCCGGGCTGGAACTCGGCCGGGACGATGAACGCGTCGCCAAGGAAATCGCTCTCCTGATCGAGCGCGCCGATGTCACCGAAGAACTCGCCCGGTTGGCCGCCCATCTGGACGAAGCCGCCCGCCTCATTAGCTCCGGAGGTGAAGGCCGGACGTTGGAGTTTCTCTTGCAGGAGATCGGGCGCGAAGTAAACACCATCGGCAGCAAATCCCAATCCCTGCCCATTACCCGCAGCGTCGTTGCCATCAAGGCCGAGCTCGAGAAAATGCGCGAACAAATCCAAAACCTTGAGTAACTTCTCCCGCTCCGGCGTCCTCTTCGTCCTCTCGGCCCCTTCCGGCACCGGCAAGTCCACCCTCCGTCAGGGCCTCGCCCGCACCCCCGACTTTGTCTTTTCCGTTTCCTGCACCACCCGCCCCCCGCGCCCCGGCGAAACCGACGGGCTCGATTACCGCTTCCTCTCCCGCGAGGCTTTCGAAG
>CALFVM010000271.1 GCA_937928665.1 uncultured Candidatus Methylacidiphilales bacterium | reverse complement strand
ACCAGATGTACTTCACCATCTGGTATGGGGTTTACCGGAAAAAGGAGCGGAATCTGGTTTTCTCCAGCGGGGGACATCCGCCGGCCGTTCTGGTTCGGGACGGGCAGGCCCGGTCGCTGCGGACGCAGGGACTGGTTATCGGCGGATTGAGCGGTGCCAAATTCAAAACCGACATTTCGGACGTGCCCCCAGGCAGTCGGCTCTATCTGTTCAGCGACGGGGTCTATGAGATTACGCGGGCTGACGGTTCGATGATGCAGTTGGACGAGCTGGTGGACACGCTGGTGGCCACGCCCGGAACGGGGTCGGCCAAGCTGGAAGCGGTGCTGGCCCGTGCCCGGGACATGAATTGTTCCGACCAATTCGATGATGATTATTCGATGCTGGAAGTTTTTTTTCAGTGACCTGTTCTGTGCGAACATCGATGAAAACCGAGCGACTTGAACTGGCAGGTACGGTCGACTCACTTGGCCCTGCTGCCGCGTTTGTCGAGCGGCTGGCCGAAGAAGCCGGACTCTCCACCAAAGGAGCCTATGGGTTGCAACTGGCCGTGGATGAGCTGGTGACCAACGTGGTCACCCACGCTTATGCGGAGCAGGGCCGGACCGGGCCGGTTATTTTGGAGGCCGAACTGGATGACGCCAGTTTACGGGTGGCGATTGAGGATACGGGTGAGCCCTATGATCCAACCGGGCAGCCGCCTCCGGATGATTTGGATAAGCCCTTGGAGGAGCGGAAGATTGGTGGTTTGGGCATTTTTCTGGTCTTGAAGAGTGTGGATTGGGTGAGTTATGAGCGTCGGGGAGATCGGAACCGTGTGGTGCTGGAGATGAAACGGCAGGTCGATCGCGATGGTTGAGCAGCCCGAATGGATTCTGGCATCTTCGTCCCCGCGCCGCCAGGAGTTGCTTCGGGAGGCGGGTGTTACCTTTTGTGTGGTGATTCCGGTGGTTGAGGAGTTGGACAATCGAAGTCATCCGGAATTGAGTCCCGCCGAACTGGTGCTGGCCAACGCCCGGCGCAAAGGAATGGCGGTGTGGCGGGAAGGGGATCCGCGTCCGATTTTGGCGGCGGACACGTTGGTGGTGTGCGGGGGCCGGGTTTTGGGCAAACCGGCGGACCGGGAGGAAGCCATCGGGATGCTGCGGTGGTTGTCCGGGCGGGTTCACGAGGTCATGACCGGCATGGTTTGTGTGAGGGGCAAGGAAATCCGGGAGACTATTGTTCGTACCCGGGTCACCTTCCGGGAGTTGGATGAAGCGGCCATTGAGGATTATTTGAGCCGGGTTGACGTCCTGGACAAGGCCGGTGCCTATGCCTTGCAGGAGGAGGGCTTTCGGATTGTCGAGCGAATTGAGGGGTCTCGCTCCAATGTCATCGGGCTGCCGATGGAAAAGGTCCTCGACTGGTGGCGGGAAACTGGGGTGTGAGAGCGGGCGAGCGGTTGATTCCCCTGCTGCCAGCGGGCCGGGAGGTCCTGGTGCTGGCACCGATGCAGGATGTGACCGACCTGGCGTTTTGGCGGATCATGGCGCGCTACGGCGGGGCGGATCTTTACGTGACGGAATATTTCCGGGTCTATGCGGGGTCGGTGCCGGAGCGGCACATTGCCGAATCATTGGAGCAGAATCCGACCGGTCGGCCTGCCCTGGCACAGATGATCGGCCAGGACATTCCGGCCCTCTGCCGGACGGCCGAACGGCTCCAACAACTGCCGGTGGCGGGAATCGACCTCAATCTTGGCTGTCCCGCTCCGATTGTCTGTCGGAAGCAGGCTGGTGGTGGGCTGTTACCGTATCCGGAAAAAATTGATACCATTCTGGGTGCCCTTCGCTCCTGCATTGATTGCGCTTTTACGGTGAAAACCCGGATTGGATTTAACGATCCGGGAGAGTTTCCCAGGCTGCTCGAGGTTTTTGCCCGACACGCGCTGGACGGGCTCACGGTGCATGGGCGGACCGTCCGGCAGATGTACCGTCAGCCGGTGCATTTTGAACCGATTCGTGAGGCGGTGCGGGCCTTGCCCTTCCCGGTCATTGCCAACGGCAACATTCTTTCCGTGGCCGGAGCGGAAGCCGCCCAGGGGGCGACCGGGGCGCGAGGGTTTATGCTGGGTCGTGGCGCGATCCGCAATCCGTGGCTCTTCACGCAAATCCGCGAATGGCAGACCACGGGTGAAGTTCAAACGCGACCCACTTTACGCCAGCTTCGGGCTTACATCGGAGAACTGTACGAGGGGACTTCGCCGCCCGGCCTGAGCGAGTTGAAGCGGGTGGGAAAGATCAAAAAGTATCTGAACTTCGTCGCTCAGAGCATTCCGGGAGCTGAAACGTTTCCCGATGCGATGCGTCGGGCGGCGACGGAGCGGGAACTGTTTGCAGCGTGTGATGCCGCGCTTGACCGGGACGGCTATCTGCCGGAGCTGGCTCCGGGCGAAGCACTCGTGCCGACCGGGAATCGGGATGGTTGCTATGATCGAGACTTGACGGGAGGTAGTTTCTGACCCGGCAGCTGCGATCCTGGAGGAGGAACATTTTTGTTTGCCACGGCAACGCTGGCCCAAGTGCGCAATCCACGGGCCGGGGTTGGACGTCCTGACCTGCCCCACTAACGAATGAAGAATGGTGGACCGTGCGAATAACTCCGGATCGTTGGGGCACCTGCTCGGCAAGGGTGGCGTTGGCATGATTTGAACTCATCAAAAATCATGACGAGTAGCCGGGGCGTGAAGGTGAGTTTGCTACGATCTGGACGCCGTTGGAGACCGTGGCGCACCCTTGCATGGATGGGAAACTTGTTCTGTTAGCTCGCTTGGCAGGAACCCTCCGCCCAGCTCTTGCACAAGCTGACTAAGCTTGCGTTCGCGTTAAGAATAGTTCGATGTTTGGGAGAGTAACCGCAAAGCTTGCCCCGATTCGCCGACCTCAGGAGTTAAGGTAGAAGGTAAGGGGTTGAATGCTGTAATCGATTTCCAGAGGCGTCAGTCGCTGCACATCAACGGTCATGGCTTCGCAAAAAACGCCCATCGCCATAGTGGCGACCGGAGTGTCAGCGGCATCGTGGCCAGTTCCGACCAGAATAAATCCGGGTTGTGGGGCGAGGCGGGTGGCGTCGTAGTACCACCACTGGTTGCCGAGCCAGACTTCAAAGAATGCGTGAAGGTCGTGGCTGGGCAAGCCGTAGGCGTAGGCACTGCCGTAGCGGGCCGGGATGCCGAGGGCGCGGCAAAGGGCAACGCCAAGGTGGGCGAAGTCGCGGCAAACTCCTGCCCGGAGCGTCAGGCAATCAACGGCACTGGTGTGTTCGTCCGTGCTGCCGGGGAGATAGTCGAGATGGTCGTGAATCCAATTGCAGACCCCGACAACCTTTTCGTGTCCGGGGTCAATGCCACCAAACTCTTTGGCAGCCAGCCGGACTAGTTTGTCGGACTCACAATACCGGCTTGGGTAGAGGTAACGGGTGACGGCGGGCGGCAGGTCGATTAAGGGGACCTCCGGAGGTCGCCAGGACTGGTCTCCGGCTTGAACGGCCCGCTCCACCTCCACGTGGTACTTGATTTCAAGAGTCCCGGCCGGGACGGAGAGTGCGTGAAAGCGGGGCGTGCCTTCCGGAGTGGGTTGTTCCTGAATCGTGACACCGGCGCTGTTCTGCCAGCTTTCCTGGAGAATGCGTTGGTGGTGACTTTTCGTAACCGCCAGATTCAGCAAAAGCCAGCCCGCCTGATCAAAGTGATAGCGGAGCGAGGTTGTGATGGCGAAGCGATGAATCATGCTGCAGAGGCGTGCTGCGACGGAGTTTGGTCAGGCCATTTAGGGGCGTCCACTGGAATGGTGCCGGGGAGGCGATTTTGTGGATTTTGTTGGGCAAGGGGGACGTGGCCTGAGCCTGGAGGTGCCTTGGTTTCCTGCTGTTGGCAGACTGCCCGGGCTTCCGCGGTGGTGGGAAGTCCGGGTCAGGTTTGCAGGAGACTATCTGGGGGAATAGACCCGGCCGCGCTGGAGGGGCCTGTCGTGGACGCGATATTCGACGTTGCTAAATCCGGACCGATCCGGAGTCCAATTCCGAGGATAGCGCCGGACCATGTTATCGTGATGATGGGCCGGGGAGCTCCCGGTATCGAGCCGAACACCTGGTGAGGCATGGAGCTGGTCGATGCGGACGCCGCGCGGGGTAGGCCGGGAGACCCACTTGCTGTTTTCCAGGGTCAGATACCGTTTTTGCCGGGGATCGTAGTAGACATCATGTTGCGGGTAAAAGATGTAGTAGTCTTGGACACCGGTGGTGTTGGGATAGACAGAATGCTCTTCGTATCCGCTGGAGGCATAGGTTTGGTTTTGGCGATGGGAGCCGGTCGCACAGGCGGACAGGCCGACCAGGAGGGGGAGGGCGGCCGCAAGGTGGAGTCGATAGTTCACTTGGGAAGGGTTCATGGATGGTTTCCTTATCTGGCTGATTTCTGGATGTTTTCTCCGAGGTTTTCAACGTCCCGGCCGAACCCTTTTGATGTTTGGCACCCGGTGGCAAGAGTGAGAATTCCGACGGTGGTGAAGAGGCAAAACAGGGTCAATGCGAGGTGTTTCATGGGAGTCAGCCTACCGGGCGGGGAGATGCCTTCCATGGGGAGTAACCCGTAGCTGACAGCGGCGAAGCGGCAGTGCTTTCCGGGCAAGGATCACGACCCGGAACATGCCGGAAATTCCGCAAGGCTGAGGTCGACCGCTGAAACCAAATCCGCGCGGCTGTAGGGTTTGGGCAGGGCGAATCGGATGCGGAGCCAGGGTTGGCGGTGGAGATCTTCAGCGGGCATGCGTCTTGAGATCAGGGGCACGGGAAGCGAAATTCCCTGCTTAAAAATTTTTCGGATGAGATCAAGCTCGCTCCTGGGAATCATCCGGTGGTCGGTGCCTACCAGATGGTGGGGTTGCACCGGAATGAGGGCCCAGGCCTCCTTGTCATCTCCCGCTGTCTGCACCGTGTCGCCCACTTCCTCCAAAAAATGCGGTCATTCGTCGCAGGTCGGGATTGTCCTCGACCACCAGAACGCGCACGGATCGCGCGTTGCCGTTCCGGGGGGATGGCTGCCTGATGTGGGGAAGGGGGCAGGGCTTGGGCAGGGCCGCTTGCATGGACGTTCGGGCGGGGCCGGATGGTATCGGGGGATTCCCGTTAGGTCCGGGGACTGATGACCCGCTCCGCTAATAGGTAGCCGATAATGACTCCCAGGCCGATGCTGACGCCAATGGCGTGGTAGGGTTTGGTGTGGATCAGGCGGTCAACTTTTTGCAGGCCAGCGACGGTTTGGCCGTGGAGCAGACCATAGAGTTCCTGACCGCGTTCGAAGGCGTGATCCACGTGCTCGCGGGCGGCCTCGATTTTTTCTTTGGCGTTTTGAGCCCCTGAATCGACGAGGGAGTCTGCTTTATGGGCGATCCGATCGATGTCCTGGCGGAGGTTGGTGGAGGTGGGATTGATGGTATTGGTAGTCATTTTGCAGTGTGGGTTAGACCCGGCATGTTGCGGGGCATTCGGGTAGATCAGGAGGTTGGGTTGAAGGGGAAAGGGTTAGTTCCCAGCCGTTGTCCGGCGGATGGTTAGTTGATTGTCCACGGGATTGTCTCCCGCCACGCGCTCGGCGAGTTGGCCGATCCTTTCTTTCTCGGCCAGGGAATTAACGGGACCGCGCAGGGTCACGTGACCGTTCAGGGTGACGATTTCAATGTTCCGCGCGTTGTAAGACATATTTCGGGTGGCCAGGACGTTGCGGCGGATTTGGGCTGTTGTGTTGACATCAGAAAGCCGGTTGGCCTGGGCTAAAGCATCATCGCCGGTCGTCCGCCCGGCATCAGCCCGGCGTTTGGAATCATGCATCTGTTTGGACTGATACGGGTGGTGGGAGGGGTAGGTTTGTTTCGGTTCGTTTTGGGCGCAGGATGCCAACACAAGGATTGAAGCGGCAGACAGACTGAGGGCGAGGGTGGTTTTTGGATTCATGGATGTGGATTGGGTTGTGGATTGGGTTGTGGATCGCGGTTGC
>CALFVM010000270.1 GCA_937928665.1 uncultured Candidatus Methylacidiphilales bacterium | reverse complement strand
GGGGCGGGTGTTGGAGCGGTGGCCGATGGGGGGCTTGGGGCGGGAGTTGCGGGGAGGGTGACGGCGGTTTTGGCGTTGGCTTCGGCGGCATGGGCAAAGCCGTGGGCGAGGGTGCCGCGGAGGTGTTCAAGGCTTTCGTGGAAGAGGGCGAGCTGGCCGACGACTTTGCCGACGGGATCGTTTTCTCCGGCACCGCCGAGGAGTTGGTTGCGTTGAAACTTCTTTTTGATGTCGTCCCAGCGGGCGGCTTCGTCTGGGGTGAGGAGGCCGAGGAGTTCGCGGAGTTTGAGGAGGTTAGCCTCGGCACCGGTGGCAAGGGTTTGGGCTTCGTTTTTGTACTGGTCGAGGAGGAGGGCCTCGACTTCCTGCGGGGTCATGACGGGGAGGATTTTTTCGGCCAGCCGGTTCATGGTGCGGTAGGAGCCCTGGAGTTTGAAGGGGGGCTCGGTGCGGAACGCGTCGGTCTGGGCGGCGGAGTGGATGTATTCGCGGTTGACGCGGAGGAGGATGGTGCGGACGGCGACGAGGTGGGTCATGACGGCGACCATCTCGTTGAGTTCTTCGGGGGAGTAGTTGCCCTCGAAGCGAGCTCCGTCGCGGGAGCCGGTTTCGGCGATGCGGATGACGGCGCGGACGTCAGCGGAGCCGCGAGCGGCGAGTCGTTGGAGGACGGGGTTGGAGGTGATGCAGTTTTCGAGGTAGCTCTGTTCGAAGGCGGAGGCGTTAGTGCCGACGATGTCGCCGAGATTGTAGGTGTCGGCGCGGTTGGCGAGCATGTCGGGGAGGTTGAATTTGTCGCCGGTTTCGGTGTAGGGGTTGCCGGCCATAACGACGGCGACTTTGCGGCCGCGGAGGTCGTGGGAGCGCGGCTGGCCGTTCCAGACGCCTTCGATGCGGCGCTGGGCGTCGCAGAGGGAGATGAACTTTTGGAGGAACTCGGAGGAACAGTGCTGGATGTCGTCGATGCAGATGAGGACGTTGTCCCCCATTTCGAGGGCGAGGTTGAGCTTGATGATTTCTTCGCGGGCGGCGGCGTTGGGAGCGTCGGCGGGGTCGAGGGAGGTGACCTTTTGGCCAAGGGCAGGCCCGTTGATTTTCATGAAGACGAGGCCGAGGCGGTGGGCGACGTATTCGATGAGGGTGGTTTTGCCGTAGCCGGGGGGTGAGATGAGGAGGAGGAGGCCAGAGCGGTCGGTCCGTTTGTTTTCACCGGCGACGCCGATTTGTTTGGCGAGGTTGGCACCGACGAGGGGGAGATAGATTTCGTCGATGAGACGGCTGCGGACGAAGGAGGTGAGGACTTTGGGTTTGAAGCCGTCGAGGCGGAGGTCTCGGCGCCGTTGTTCGAGGGCATGGTGTTTGGCTCGGACGCATTGTTCAAAGCGGGGCACGAGCTCGTCCCGGTGCCGGGCGAGCCGTTGGATGAAGGCGTGGTAGTCGAGGCGGTAGGGTTTTTCGGCCAGGCAAGGATGGGTGCCGTGGAGGTCGTTGAGGGTGGCGGTGCGGGAAGCGTTGTGGAGGTAGGCGGGATCGAGGGCGTCCAGGTGGAGGAGGGCAGCGGCTTCCAGGAGGAAGTCTGCCGGGAGATCGGGATGTTCTTCCCGATGATGGGCTTCGAGCCACGGATAAAGCAGGGCGAGGGCGGAGGCGGGTTCTTTCTGAAGTTTGCGCCGGGCGGTCTGGAGGTCGTCCCAAGCGCGTTTCTTTTTGAGGGATGCGGTGAAGGAGGTGGCGAGGTCGAGGGCTTCCTGGCTGATGAGGAGGTGGGGGCGGGTGGAGAGTTCAGCGAGGAGATAGGCGGCGGCGTGGGCGGGGGAGATGTCGGGGGTGAACTGGGCGATGAGGGGCAGAGCGTGGGTAGTGAGGGTTTCAAGGTCGGCCACCAGCGCGGGGGCCGGACGGGCGTTGGGAAAGGCGGTTTGGGCCTGGGCGAGGTTGGTCAGGCGGGTGGCGAGGGGGTCGCGCCGTGCAGGAGGCGCGGAGGCCCAGGCGAGACGGGCGAGGGCGCGGACGGCGGGTGGGAAGCGGAGGGTGTCGAGGTCGTGGTGGAGACGGAGGAGGGCGCCGAGGAGGAGGGCGGCATCGGCGTCGTGGACACCTTTGACGTAGCCTTCCCGGTAGCGGGGCGCCATGAAGGTGCGGACGGCTTCGAGCCGTTCGGGGTCGGTCCAGCGGAGGGCGGTGGGGAGTTGGCCGTCCGCTTGGAGGGCGTTGAGGAGGGTGAAGGCGAGGAACTCGGCGCGATAGACGTCGGGGGATTCGGAGGGGAATTCGAGGTCCCAGACGTCGCGCAGGGTGGTGAGGGCGGGGTCGGCGAGAGGTTCGAAGAAGTTGGTGCCGGAGATGTGGAGTGCGAGGGTGTCGTCTCGGGGGACGACGGTGAGGTCGAGGGGCTGGGTGTTGACGGTGAAGTTGTAGGCACCGAGTCGGATGACGTTGCCGCCGTCGGTGAAGAGGTCGAGGCGATCTTTGAGCTGGCGGACGGCGTCTTGTTGGAGGGTTTTGAGACGGCTCTGGAGTTCGTCGGCTTTGACCGATTCGCCCATGTCAAGGAGTTGGGCGATGGTGTCGCGAACCTTGGCGACCATGAGGTCGGCGGCGAGGTAGCCGTTGATTTCGTCGAGGGTTTTAAGGGTATCGACGCGGGAACGGATGGTGGTGAGGAGTCGTTCGGCGGAGGCGGCGAGGGTGGCGGCGCGGCGGCCGCGGGCTTCCTGGAGCTGGACTTTGCGGGCTTCGAAGGCGGAGTAGATTTCCTGGCGTTTCTCGGTGAGGGCGGCGAGGTAGTCGTCGAAGTCGGTGTAACGGCCTTCGAGTTCCTCGAGCTGAAGGGTGAGGCGGCTGAGGAACTCATCGCATTTGGCGGGGGAATCGGCGAGGTCGAGGAAGTTGGTGGCGGATTGTTCGAGAAGTTTGACCTGGGCGGCGAACTGGGCGGCACTTTCGGTGCCCTGAAGATCGCGCTTTTTGTTTTTGATGGCGGCGCGGACTTGGTTGAGGGTGCCGTAGAGGGCGGAGATGGCTTCGATGATGCGGGTGGTCTGGGTGGAATCATCGATTTTGAGGCTGGAAACGATTTCGATCAGGAGTTCGAGTTGCTGCCCGGCGTTGTCGATTTCGGCCTCGAGGGCGTTGGCATCGGCGGCTTTGGCGAGGGCGGGGACGGCATCGCGAGCGGCGGCGATGCGTTCTTCGTAGGGGCCGAGGGCGCCGGGTTCGAGGAGGAAGGCGACGGTTTGATTGGAGAGGTCGGCGGTTTTTTCGGTGACCCGTTGTTCGAGGGTTTCGATGCGGGGGAGGTCGGCGTAGCGGAGCTCTTTGAGGGAGATGAGACGGCCGCGGAGGCCGCGGAGAGAGGCGAGGTGGGCGACGAAGTGGTCGATGGCGGTGAGGTTATGGGGGACGATGGCGCGGAGGGCGGTTTCGGTGTCGGTGGCGGCGGCATCGATGTCGGCGGCGGTCGATTTTTGGATGGCGCGGACTTTGGCGAATTCGTCGAGGGCGTTTCCGGCGGCGGTCTTGATGTCGAGGAGGGTTTCCTTGAGGCCGAAGGCGGCGGGATCACCGAGCCAGAAGTAGGCGTCGGAGACGGCGGTGGTGCGGCGGACGAGGTCAAGGTAGAGTTCGTCGTAGATGTCGTCGCGTTCGAGGAGGTGGAGGATTTCGTTGGCTTCGGCGAGGGCGGAGACGACGGTGCTATTGCCGAGTTTGGCGAGGAAGGAATCGGTTTTGGGTTCGAGAACGACGTTGCGACCGAGGTAGGGGGTTTGCCAGATTTGGAGGGTGTGATGTTTCTGGGGTTCGCGCTCGGCACGAAAGAGGAACATGCGACCGGAGGGGAAGAGGGCGTAGCCGTTGCAGAAGTGGGGTGAGGCGGTTGTCTGGGTGATGCGGTTGTAGGAGAGGTGGGCGTAGGTGCCGGTGGCGCGGTGATAGAAGACGTAGAGGGAGTCCTCGCCATTAGGGGCGTCGATGCGTCGGGAGAAGATCATGTCGGCAAAGTCGCCGTCGAAGAGTTTGTAATCGCCGGTGGCGAGGTAGTAGCCGCCGGGGAAGATAAGGCCCTGATCTTCGGGTAGGAGGGCGCAGGACCAGCCGAGGGCGTCGAGGCGGACGGCGTGAGCCGCTTTACGGTTGTAGATGAAATAGCGGTAGTTGCGTTCCTGGTAGGGTTTGACTTTCAGGACGGTGAGGTGACCGAGCCGGGCGTAGAAGATTTCAGCGTCGTCAAGGGTCTGGTCTTTGTTGTCGACGGGTTCTTGGTAAAGGCCGGTGCCCGAGGCGGTGTTGTCCTCGGCTTTGATGGTGAGGGTGCCGCCGAGGGTATCGATGAAGACTTGATCTTCGATCGAGACGTGGGGGTGTTTGCCGGAGCGGAAGCTGTCGCGGGTGGCCCGTTTCCAGTCGAACTGGTAGAGGGGCGGGAACTTGAACTCGTGATCGAAGCGGTTGCCGAGGTAGGTGAGCTGGCCATCGGCGAGGAGCCACTTAAACGTTTTGAGGTCATCGACGGATTTGCCGACCTGGAAGGCCATGTAGAGGTGGGGCCCGTCGAGGCGGAATTTGGAAAGGGTGGTGTGGCGGTAATATTTGTAGAGGTTTTTGAAGTCGGATTCGAACTCGTTGGAGCGGAGAAGGTCGAGAGGGAGCGGGTGGAAGGCGCCGTCCTGGTAAGCGTAAAGGGCGAAGACGTCGCTGAGGTCGGTTTCGGTTTTGAGTCCGAACTGGACGTTGTAGCCAAAGAGGAAGGTGTCGGAGCCGAGGGCGACGATGTCGCGCGGGGTGCAGTTGTGTTCGGTAGTGACGCGATCGCTGTGCTGGAGCTTGAACTCGAGGGTGCCGAAAGTTTCTTTGCGGGCGGCGTTGAGTTGTTTGAGCCGGTCGCGGAGTTCAACCGCGCGGGCTTTGAGCCGATCGCGGATGATTTCGTAGGTGCCGACTTCGAGCGCCTGGGCCATGGCGTGGGGGCCGGCTTAGGCGGCGGGCTGCTGGAGAAGTCCGAGTTTTTGGCCGAGGGCGGAGAGGTGCCGGAGCTGGGTGCGCTGGGATTCGTCAGTGGAGCGGGCGAGGAGCTGGCCGATGGCTCCGGCGATGGAGAGGTTTTTGAGGTCTTCACTGGCCAGGCCAAATTGATCGACGAGGCGGCGGAGCTGGGTTTTGAAGGCGTCGGGATCTTCGTTGAAGAAGGTCTCATGGACGGAGGAGAGGATGCCGCTGTGGTCGAAGAGGCGGTCGACGGTTTTGCCGGTGCCCACGGCGTTGGCGATCCGGTCGAAGAACTGGTGTTCACCGCCGATGATTTCGATCTTGGCGCTTTGGAGGGCTTCGCCGAGGACGGCGGCCTGCTGTTCGGCGATGTCTTTGCGGATGTGGATTTCGGCGAGGCGGAGGTCGCGCTCGACGTTGAGCTTGAGTTTGAACTCTTCATGTTCGCGCCCGACGCCGTCGAACAGTTTCATGGCTTCGGCCTTGGCGGTGATGCCCTCGGCTTCGGCCGCGGCTTTGGCGCGGAGGACGTCGGCCTCGGCGGTGCCCTGCTCGCGGACGGCTTGGGCTTTGGCTTCGAGGACGTGGGCTTCGGCTAGGCCGGGGGCAGCGGTCTCGGCAGTGACGCCTTCGGCGAGTTGTTTTTTACCTTCGGCGGCGAGGGTGGCGGCGTCTTTGTGGGCCTCGGCCTCGATGATTTCTTGTTGGGCTTTGAGTTCGGCGGCTTTTTTGGCGGCTTCAGCGGCTTTGATTTCCTGGACGAGGAGGGCATCGGCCTCGGCTTCGGCCTGGGTGATTTTGACGCGGCGGATACGGTCGGCCTCCGCAAAGGCTTCGGTGTCTTTGATCCGTTCCTGTTCAGCCACGACGGTTTTCTGGACCATGACGCGGTCGCGGATGACTTCCTGGATTTCTTTGCGCTCGGTCTCGATGGCTTTTTCTTTTTCGATTTCGGCGAGGGTGACGATGCGCTCGCGCTCGTTGACCTCGAGGAGGCGGTCTTTTTCGACCCGTTCTTTTTCGACCGCGTCGGTCCGCTCCTTGTTGCGGAGGGCGACGATGACCTGGCGCTGGAGGTTTTCTTCGGCGACTTTGACCTCTTCCTCGGTGATGAGGCGGGCGCGTTCGGATTTGAGGCGTTCTTCCTGCTGGACCTTGGCGGTTTCGGCTTCTTCGCGGGCCTTGATGGCGGCGATTTCGCGCTGTTGTTTTTGTTCGGCCTCGGCGAGCTGGCGCTCGAGTTCAAGCACGGCTTCGCGGGCTTCGACGTTCTGCTGGGTAATGGTTTTTTCCCGGTCGCAGTTGATTTGGTTGGTCAGGATTTTTTGTTGGGCGGTCTGATCGGTGATTTTCTTGATCCCCTCAGAATCGAGGATGTTTTCGGGATCGAGGAGTTCGATTTTGGTTTGTTCAAGGTAATCGATGGCGGCGTCGTCCAGGGTGTAGCCGTTGAGATCGGTGCCGATGATTTGGAGGAGTTCTTCTTTGAACTTTTCGCGGGAGTTATAGAGGTCAACGAAGTCGAAGCGGCGGCCGACGGTTTTGAGGGCTTCGGAGAATTTGGCGTCGAAGAGCTCGACGAGTGCTTTGATGTCGGAGGCGCGGGCGCAGCCGATGGTTTGGGCGACACGCTTGACGTCTTCGGTGGTGTTGTTGACGCGGACGAAGAAGGCGACTTTGATGTCGGCGCGGAGGTTGTCACGGCAGATCAGGCCGGTGGCTCCGCCGCGGTCGATTTCGACGCGTTTGACGGAGATATCCATGATTTCAAGGACGTGGAAAGCGGGGAAGAAGGCCATGCCGGAGAAGGAGACCTGGGTGCCACCGACGCCGTTACGGACGAGAGCCTGGCCCTGATCGACCTTGCGGAAGCCGTAGGCGAAGAGAAGGCGGACGATGACAAAGAGGACGACGAGGGCAACGATGATGCCGGCGGCGATCATGGCGAGGTTGAAGAGATCGAGCAGTGACATGGGAAGCTCCTGTTTTTTTCGGGGTGAGCGGGTAGGTTGTGGCGCAGAGGGGTGAGTGACAAGCGGGTTGTTGCACGCAACCGGATTGTCACAGGACGGTTGGAGGCGGGTTGACCCTTATTGGGTCAGGGGATGGCCGTCCTGGCGGAGGAGGGCGGCGTAGAAGTTCTCGCGGGCCATGACGCGGGCGATGGTCTGGGCAACGAGGGTGGCGAGCATCAGGCCGGGGAGCATTTGGGCCTCGCGGGTCATTTCGAAGACGATGAGGATGGAGGTGAGCGGGGCGCGGAGGACGGCACCAATGCAGGCGCCCATGCCGACGAGCATGAGGGCGGTGGCGTCGTTTTGCGAGAGGGGTTGGACGAGGGTGATGCCGCCGCAGGCGGCTGCGCCGGTGAGGACGCCGAGGCAGAGGAGCGGGGAGAAGATGCCGCCGCAACCGCCGAGGCCGTAGCTGGCGATGGTGGCGAGGAGCTTGGCCGCCACGAGAAGGGCGGCGGCGTTCCAGAGGATTTCGCCGTGGAGGGCGGCCAGCATGTCGGGGTAGCCGAGTCCGAAGACGCCGAGGTGTCCGGTGTTGATGAAGACAGAGACGCCGAGGAGCCAGGTGGCGGTTCCGCCGAAGATGGGCAGAGTCCAGCGCGGGACCGGAAGCTTGCCGGCAACCCGTCCGCGCAGGGCGAGAGCACCCCGTTGGAAAATCATGCCGATGAAGGCGGCGAGGGCCCCGACCGGGATCATCCAGAGCCAGGTCCAGCCCTCGGGCGCACGGAGCGGGGCCATCTGGATTTCGGCCAACTGGCCGAGGGATTCCCGGAGGAAGACGGAGGCGGCGATGGCTCCAAGAAGGGCCGCCCAGACGAATGGGGATTTGAGTTCTCCGGCGATTTCCTCGAGGAAGAAGGTTCCGGCGGAGAGGGGTGCTTTGAAGGCGGCGGCCAAACCGGCGGCGCTGCCAGCGGCGAGGGCGGCACCCTGGGAGAGGCGGAAGGCGGGAAGGTGGCGGGCGAGGCAGGAAGCCAGTCCGGCGGCGACTTGAACGGTGGGGCCTTCGCGCCCGAGGCTGGCGCCGCCGCCGATACTGAGGGCACCGGCGAGGAACTTGACCCAGACGATGCGGAAGGGGATGCCGTTCCGGCCTTCGAGGTAGGCGACCTTGACTTGGGGGATGCCGCTGCCGGCAGCTTCCGGGCAAAACTTGAACATCAACCAGCCGGCAGCCGCGCTGGTGGAGAGAACGATGAACAAGGAACCGGCCAGAAACCAGGGGAGGGGCAGGGCGGCCAGGCGCTCGATTCCGTTGGTGTAGATCAGGTCAATGGCACCGGCGAAGCTCTCAGCCGCGCCTGCGGCCAGGAGGCCGACAAGGAGGACGCCCACGGCGGCGCGAGCACCGTCTGAGGGTTGAGGTTTTTCGGCGGGCATCCGGGAAACATTAACGGGGGGAGTCGGTGGAGGACAAGGAAGGCGTGGGTCGGTCGGCAACCTTGTCGGAGGGTGCGAAGTGGGGCAACCTCAGTGGATGCCCTTTAAAGTTGTTTCTGATTCCGGTTCCGGTCCGCACCAAATGATGTATCGGCTTGAGGGGCGACTTGACGCGCATGGGGCGGGTGAGTTGGAGCCGGTGATTCGTGCGGCGGTGGCCTCGGGGCCGGAGCTGTTGACGCTGGATTTTGGCGGGGTCGATTATCTCAGTTCCGCAGGGGTGCGGGTTTTGGTGACGGCCTGGAAAGGCCAACGGGCGGCGGGGCACGAGTTGCTTTTGGTTAATCTTCGGCCCTACGTGGCGGAGGTGCTGGATATGGCGGGGTTGGACGATCTGGTGGCGGGTTCTGGGGTGAAGGGAGAGCCTGTTGAGTTGGATTGGAGCGGGGCGGAGCGGTGGGTAGTGCCTGGCACGGCGGAGATTCGGGTTCTGCCCGCTGAGGAAGGAGAGGCCGTGATTCGAATTGCCGGAGACATCAAGGATGTCCTGGCGGCGCGGATCACGGAAGCGGAGGTGCGGTCGAAATCTTTTTCCGGGACCGCGTATTCGATCGGGCTGGGTGCCCTGGGCTCATCGGTAGAGGCGTGTCTGCCGCTGATGGGGGAGATGATCACAATGGCGGGGACGATGGTGTGGCTGCCGACGGATGGGAATGACACGCCGGATTACTTGATTCCAAGACATGACCGGGGGCAGGTGACCATCCGGACCGGCTTCAATGCTTCGCTGCCCGGCCCGTTCCATGATTATGCCGACGTGCGGGCGGCGGATGCGGAGACGGGCCTGACGATCAGCGGGCTTTACCGGGTGTTGTTTGATTTTGCCAAGGCCCGGCGGCCGACGTTCCGGGGGGCGCTGGGATTGGCCGTGGTGGCGGAGATGCCGGCGTTGCTGGGTGCCGGGGTGGTGAAAGCGCCGATCGCTCGTTTTGCTCCGGCCAATGGCTTGCCGATTACCGATCCGTCCAATTACCCGCAGTGGTTTGAGGCGGACCGGACGCCGCGGCACCGGAATATCACGGGGCTGTTGACGGGAGCGGGGCTGGATTTGACGTGTGATCTGGGGGTTTTCGATCAGGCCAGTCTGAAGGCCACCTTTTATGTGAACCCGGCCAATACGGGGTCGCAGACGGAGATGCTGCACAATCATGCGGTGGTGTTTGACCCGTTGCCACTGGCTGAAGCGCCGGGGCGGGTGGAGGCGGAAGTGCAGCGGGTGATCGATGCGGGCAGGTTTTTGGATATGCGCCATCTGCTGGATGGGAGCACGATCCGGCGGGCGTTGGTCGGGGTTCAATATATCCGGGATTTCGAACCGGACACGGCTTGGGATTGACCGGCGGGAGAGTAGCGGGAGCCTTACGGCCGGACTGTTTTTGGGTGGACGGCGTGTTTGAGGGACGAATCCCGGGCTGCCTCAGTCTCGGGTGGGACGGGAGAGGCGGCTGCGTGAAGGGGAGGGAAGCCTCGCCGGAGCTGGCTTAACGCGAACCAGTGATGGGATTGTTCGGGATGGGAATCGAGTTGGCGGGCGAGGTCGCAGAAGGCGGAGAGGGCAGCCGAATCGGATGTGTCAGCCAGGGTGGTGCCGGGTTGCCAGCCGAGGCGGTCGCCGATGATGGCCAGAAAATCCTCAACGTGGCGGACAGGAAACAGCCCGGGTCGGGCCCGTGATCGGGAGGCCAAATCGACCAGGAGCCGTTCGGCCCGGTGGCGGAGTTGGACAGGATCGGACATGCGAGGCAGAGCTAGACCGGGTAAGCGGGGTTGTCAAAGGGCATCCGGCACGGGCCTTGCGCGATGGGTTCCGACCGGATAAGCTCCGGGGCGTGCGTTTGATGGAAGTCACCAGCCGATTTAACGACCTGCTTTATCGGCGTGCGGTCACCCGGCTGACCCGCAGCGATATTGAAATCGCCCGCGCCTGGACCCTGCAGATCATCCGGGATTCTCACCCGCGATGGACGGAGGACCAGGTCGAACGGGATTATGAGCGGCTTTCTCTCATCCGTGTGGAGGTTGTTGATGAATGGAGCAAGCGGTTTGGTTTGGACGCGGCGGAATAGGTGGATGGCACTGGGAGCCGCCATGCTGGTGGCTTTCGGAGGGCGGGTCCACGGAGCGGAAGAAGCCTTTCAGGTCGGACCGTTCCGCTTCGCGGTTCCGGAGGGCTGGGCGCACCGGGTCCCTGATTCCCCGATGCGGAAGGCCGAACTTCGTTCGCCGGATGGGAAGGGGGAGGCGGTCTTTTTCTTTTTTGGCCCGGGCCAGGGCGGCTCGGCCCAGGATAACGTGGCGCGTTGGCTGGGCCAGGTGAGCGACCGGAAAGAAGAGAAGGTCGAGACCGAAGAAATCGGCGGGAACAGGGTGACCTTTGTCCGTGCGTCCGGGACTTACGCGAGCGGAATGCCGGGAGGTCCGACAACGCCGGTGCCGGACACGGTGTTGTTGGGGGCGATTCTTGAGGGAGCCGGGGGAAACGTTTTTGTGCGGATGACGGGTCCGGCCACCGCCATGGGTGAGGCCGAGGCGGCGTTCCGTGCGATGGTGATTGGTGCGGCGGAAAATTGACGCTTGATCCCGGGCAGGGGCCGCGCGACAGTGCGGGTTCCCGGGGAGCCCGTGATCGGGCTGAGAGTTTGGGTGAAACCCAAAGACCCGTTGAACCTGAAGCGGGTCATGCCGCCGGAGGGAGGTTATCAGCCTGCGTCCGGTTGCTTGCCGCAATTAACAACCAACCGGAATCACCCCATGATTGCTGATGCCTCAACCTTCGATTTGCCCCCGCCTCGTCAAGAGTTCCCGAACTCCCGGCGCGTTTACATTGAGGGGGAACAACCTGGGGTCCGTGTGCCGATGCGGGAGATTTCTCTTCATCCAACGCGGTTGCCGGACGGATCGATGGAAGAGAACCCCCCGCTGCGGGTGTATGACACACGGGGGCCGTGGGGCGATCCGGAGTTTCATGGAGACGTCACGCGCGGCCTGCCCGCACTCCGGGCCGGTTGGATTTGTGCGCGGGGGGATACGGAAGCCTACGATGGGCGGCAAGTTCGGCCTCAAGATAACGGCTACCTGTCCGAGGACCACGCGCGGTGGGCGAGCGGAAAAGATGTGGAACGGCACGGTGCCCTGCCCGTGTTTACCTCCACGCGCCGACCGCTTCGGGCCAAGGGGGGTCGCCCGGTGACCCAACTGGAATACGCCCGACGGGGGATCATTACTCCGGAGATGGAATTCATCGCCATTCGTGAGAATGCGAAGCTCCAGGTGGCGGCTGAAGCGGGGGCGGCGGGAGCCGGGCGGAACTCGCTGTTTCATCAGCACGCGGGCCAGTCCTGGGGCGCGTCCATCCCAGACGAGATCACCCCGGAGTTTGTCCGGAGCGAAGTGGCCCGTGGCCGGGCCATCATTCCGGCAAACATCAACCATCCGGAACTTGAACCGATGATCATCGGGCGGAATTTTCTAGTGAAAATCAACGCCAACATCGGGAACAGCGCGGTGGCTTCTTCCATTGAGGAAGAGGTTGAGAAAATGCGGTGGGCGATTCAGTGGGGTGCGGACACGGTGATGGACCTGTCCACGGGCAAGAACATTCACGCCACCCGGGAATGGATCATCCGGAATTCGCCGGTGCCGATTGGAACGGTTCCGATTTACCAGGCGTTGGAAAAAGTCGGCGGTAAGGCCGAAGAGCTGACTTGGGATCTGTTTCGGGACACATTGATCGAGCAGGCCGAGCAGGGAGTCGATTACTTTACCATCCACGCCGGGGTGCTGCTCCGGTTCATTCCGTGGACGGCCCGGCGCATGACCGGAATTGTCAGCCGGGGCGGTTCGATCATGGCCAAGTGGTGCTTGGCTCATCACAAAGAAAACTTTCTCTACACCCATTGGGACGACATTTGTGAGATCATGGCCGCTTATGATGTCAGTTTTTCGATCGGGGACGGTTTGCGGCCCGGTTCGATTGCGGACGCCAATGATGAGGCGCAGTTTGGGGAGTTAGAAGTTCAGGGGGAGCTGACCCGGCGCGCCTGGGCCAGGGGTGTCCAGGTTATGAATGAAGGTCCCGGCCATGTTCCCCTGCACCTGATTCAGGAAAACATGACCAAGCAACTAGAATGGTGTGGGGAGGCACCCTTCTACACGCTCGGGCCTCTGACGACCGATATCGCTCCCGGCTATGATCACCTGACCAGCGGTATTGGTGCGGCCATGATTGGCTGGTTTGGCTGTGCGATGCTTTGTTACGTCACGCCCAAAGAACACCTCGGTCTGCCGGATAAACAGGACGTCAAGGACGGGGTGATCGCCTACAAAATTGCCGCGCATGCTGCCGATCTGGCCAAGGGTCACCCCGCCGCCCAAATCCGGGATAATGCCTTGAGCAAGGCACGGTTTGAGTTTCGTTGGCGCGACCAGTTTAATCTCTCCCTGGACCCTTCAACGGCGGAGGCTTTTCACGATGAAACTCTGCCCCAGGAAGGTGCCAAGAACGCCCACTTCTGTTCGATGTGTGGGCCGCACTTTTGTTCGATGAAAATCACCGAGGATGTGCGAAAGTATGCGGCCGAGCAGGGCTTGGCCGAGGCGGAGGCACTCCGTCGCGGTTTGGAGGAAAAGGCCGCCGAGTTCCGGGAATCCGGAAGGGTCTGAGGTTGGCCCGGGTGCCGGCAGGGAAAATCCAGGGGGGATCCGGTCGGGCGGAAGATGCAACCTTGACACAGTTGGGCTGGTCCATATTTTTTTCGTCTTCATCCGCCATGATCGATGTCAAAAACCTCGTCAAGAAATACGCGGGCCAAACCGCTGTTCAGGGGATCAGCTTTGCGGTGAATCGGGGAGAAGTCGTCGGGTTCCTCGGCCCCAACGGTGCCGGGAAAAGCACGACGATGCGGATCCTGACTGGCTTTCTCCCGGCGACTTCCGGAGAGGTGAGTGTGGCTGGGCTTGATCTGCTGGAGAACTCGCGGGAGGTGCGGCGGAAGGTGGGCTACATGCCGGAGAATGTGCCTCTCTACATGGACATGCGGGTGCGGGAATATGTGGAATACCGGGCTGCCCTCAAGGGAATCCGGGGTCGCGGGCTGCGGAATCGCGTTTCCGACGCCCTGGCGCGTTGCGGCATTACGGACGTGTCCCGGAAAATGATCGGAGCTCTGTCCCGGGGCTACCGGCAGCGGGTTGGTCTGGCCGATGCGATTGTGCACGAGCCGGAGCTACTGATTTTAGACGAGCCGACCGCCGGGCTGGACCCCAACCAAATCCGCGCCGTGCGCGACCTGATCAAGGAGCTGGGCAAAGACCGGACAATTTTGCTTTCGACGCACATTCTGCCGGAGGTCGAGATGGTTTGCTCGCGTGCCATCATCATCAACCGCGGCAGGATTGAGGCCTCGGACACGCTGGAGAATTTGTCCAAACGGGTCCGGAGCGGTTCCTTGTTTCTCGAACTCAAGGTGGCGGGAGCCGAGGCCAAAGCGGCCCTTGAGGCGTTGCCGGACGTTGGACAGGTGGACATCCGGGGCGAGGCAGATGGTTGGGTTCAGCTCGAGTGCCTGGCCAAGCCGGGGAAAGATGTTCGGCGGACCGTGGATGAACTGATTAAAGACAAGCGGTGGCCGCTGGGCGAGTTTCGCTATGCCAAGCCAACGCTCGAAGACGTTTTTGTGGAACTAACCCAGGAGTGAGCGGATGATCCGAACCATTTTGGTCCAGACCAAGCGGGAACTGGGAGCGATTCTTTTCTCGCCGATTGCCTATGTGCTCCTGACTTGTTTTGCCCTGTTGCACGGGTTTTCTTTCACCCTGTGTGTTGAGGCGATGCAGCAGGGGGTAAAGAACGTCACCATCATGTTCATTTTCTTCAATTGGTTCTTCTTCTGGTTCGCCTTGATTTTGTTTGTCCCGATTTTGACGATGCGTCTTTTCAGCGAAGAGTTCAAATCCGGGACGGTCGAGCCGCTTTTGACCGCCCCGGTGAGTGAGTGGGATGTGGTCATTGCCAAGTTCACGGCCGCATTTTTGTTTTACGTTTTGCTCTGGGTGCCGAGTGCTCTTTTCTACACGATCTATCAATTCCTGACGGGTCATGTGACGCCGGTGCAGTGGGGACCGCTCTTCCTGGGCTATGCCATGGTCCTCCTCATTGGTGCCTTTTACATTTCCATCGGCCTTTTCGCCTCCTCCCTCACGCGAAACCAGGTGGTGGCGGCGGTCCTGGCGTTTGCCGGGATCGCGCTGCTTTTCTTTTGCAGCTTCCTCGGTTTCTTCACCGTCAATCCGCAGTTGGAAGAGTTGGTCAATTACATCTCGTCACTCAACCACATGCGCCTGTTTGCCAACGGCACCTTTGATTCGCGCCCGGTGATTCTCTATCTCTCCGGGGCAGTGCTGTTTCTTTTCCTGACCGAGCGGGCCCTGGCGGGGCGGCGGCTGAAAAATTAGGGGGCACCGGTTATGGCGCAGAAAAACACACGGGCTCGCTGGCGGACCAATCATTGGATCAGTATCGGTCTGGTGCTGGTCATCTTCGCCGCCGCCCAGTTCCTCAACTACAAATACTTCAAACGCACCAACCTCTCACCGATTGATTACGTCAAGCTCTCCGAGCTGTCGATCAACGTCGTGCGCGACCTGCCCGGGCCGGTCACCCTGACCGCTTTCATTGCCCCTCAGGGCGACCCATTGGCACCTCTTGTCCAGAGCGATCTTCTCGATCTCCTCGACCAATACCGCTACAACAGCAACGGGCGGATCGAAGTCCGGCGTATTGATCCCTTCATCAATTTCGACGATGCCCGGGGCATTGTGGAGACGTTCAAACTCGCCACCAACGAAAACGTAGTCATTGTCGAGTATGCGGAGCGTTCCAAGGTCCTTCGCCTGGCGGATTTAGCCGAGGTCGATGCTTCCGGGGAGATGTTCGGTAGCCCGCCCCGCCTCGTGGCCTTCAAGGGCGAACGCGAAATCACGTCGGCCATTCAGCAGCTTGTCCGGGGTGAAACAAAAAAAATCTATTTCACCTCCGGCCACGGTGAATTCAACCCGCTGGCACCGGACAATGAGCGGATGAGCTATTCCCTGATCGGCTCCTATCTCCGACGCCAAAACGCCGACCTTTTCCGGATCAACCTGGCTGAGCAGGGTGGTGTGCCGCCGGACGCGGACCTGGTGGTGGTAGCCGGGCCGCGCAGCCGGTTTACCCAGGGGGAGATTGATCTGCTGCGGGCCTATTTTCTGGGAGAAAAGCCGGGCAAACTGCTCATCATGCTCGATCCGGAAACGTCTTCCGGGTTGGAAGATTTCTTTGCGCCTTACGGACTCACTTTTGCCAATGACCTGGCTCTGACCCGGGTTTCGATGCTGGGCCAAACCCGGATTTTGGCGGACGCCATCGGCACCACGTTTGCCGCCCACCCGGCGATTGACTGGGCCCGCAACCTCGGTGCCAACCTGGTCCTGGGTGCCTGTCGCTCTCTCGTGCTCGGTCCACCCGCAGAGGGGGAGGCGGCGAAAGGAACGGCACTTGTCCGCACGCCGGAATCTTATTGGGGGGAGACGGAAAAGGATAAGGAGGGCGTCCAGTTTGACGAGGGCAAGGACACCCGTGGTCCACTGACGCTGGCGGCTGCCATTGAGGTTGGAGCGGTGGAAGGACTGGATGTGGACCTGGCCGTGCCGAAAGCTGTGGCGGTTGGCGGAGCAGCTTTTCTGATCAATGAAAATCTCGGAACGATGCAGGTGGACTTCGCCGTCAATGTGGTCAACTGGCTCGTGGGGCAGGAAGACGCCCTGGGCATCGCTCCGAAAGAACCGACTGAATTCAAGACATCCCTGTTGCCCGAGCAGCAGGAAAAGATCGCTCTGCTGGTCCTGGTGGTGGTTCCCGGATTGATTGCGATCATCGGTGTCGCTGTCTGGTGGCGGCGGCGCGTTTGAGCCGACCATGAATAATCGGAACCTCTTCATCATCGCCTTGGTGGCTTTGGCCGCCTGCGCCTTTGTCTATTTTGAAAAAGACCGCCCGGGAACGGTGGCGGCCCGGGAGCGTGAGCGTTACCTGCTGGACCTGAAAGCCGATCAGGTGGACCGGGTTGAACTGACCAACCCCTCCGGCACCTATATTTTTGCCCGCAACACGCAGGGAGGCTGGGACATGGAAAGTCCTGTGGTCTATCCGGCCGATGCCTCCAACGTCGGGAATCTCCTTTCTGACCTGGAGTTTGCCCAGCGCGTGGGCGTGGTTCGGCGAGAGGGTGATGATGACTTTGCAGAACTTCTTGGCCGTTTCGGCCTGACGGAACCCCGGATTTTGGTGAGGCTTGTCCGCGGAAAAAACGTTCAGACTCTGGCCGTCGGTGGGCAGACTGCCCGCCCGGGCACTTATTACGCTCTGGTCAATGATGGACGGCGCAAAGAGATCGTTCTGATCGACAGCATGTTGGAAGGGCAATTTGTTGAGGCCGCGGATTATTGGCGGAGCCGGGACCTGATTGACTTTTCCCCTGCGGAAGTCCAGGCCGTCGTGGTACGGGAGAACGGCCGTGAATCGGAGATGAAAAAGACCGATGGGGTCTGGCAGGTGACCCGTCCCCTCGATCTCACCGCCGACCTTGCCCGGGTCAATCGCTACCTCGGCGAGGTGCGCAAACTCCGGGCCG
>CALFVM010000269.1 GCA_937928665.1 uncultured Candidatus Methylacidiphilales bacterium | reverse complement strand
TGCTCGATACCACGGTGGGGGTCGATGTTTCGACGGGCATCAGCCAGGCGGATATGTCCATTTTGGACCAGGCATCCAAAGCGGTCGAGATTAAGCCTGGTTTGGGTAAAGCGGTGGGAACCGGCGTGGTGATTGGTTTGGTGCTGGGCTTGGGCCTGCTGCTGGTGATCGACCGATTTGATGACCGCATCCGCTCGTTCACCGAGTTTGGAGATTACTTCGACGACCGGGTGGTGGGGCATTTGCCCAACGAGGGCCGCATTGGAACACGGGCTGAGCTGCTCGGTCCGACGAGTGACCGCCAGATTTATGCGGAAGCGATCCGCAACATTCGGTCCGCCCTGCTGTTCATGCCGGAGGGTGGTCAGCCTCCGAAAACCTTGATGGTGGCCAGTGCCATTCCCGGAGAGGGAAAGTCAACGGTGGCATCGAATTTAGCCATCACCATGGCGTTGTCAGGCTCCAAGGTGTTGCTGGTGGATGGGGATCTCCGGAAGGGCATTCTGCACGAGATGTTCGGGCTTCCGGGCCAGCCGGGCTTGACGGAAGTGCTGTCAGGTGACGTGACTTGGCGCGAGGCCGTGCAGCCCACCCGTTGGGATTCGCTTGGATTGATCGTGCGGGGGCCGACGACTTCGGGTTCCGGCGAGTTGTTCCTTCGGGAAACCTTCGGTCGGCTGTTGGCAGAGGCTCGTGATGAATACGATTTCGTGATCTTTGACACCTCGCCCGTTTTGGCGGCCGATGACAGTCCGAGCATGGCGTCGCGGTTTGATGGGATTTTGCACGTCACCCGGGCTGACTTTACCTCGGCCCGGCTGGTCGATCGTTCGCTAAGTCTTTTGAAACATCGGCGGGGCAAAATCATCGGGATTGTCCTGAATGCAGTCAGCACGAAGTCGCCGGATTACTATCACTACCGCTACTACCGCGAATATCAGCCGCATCAGGCCTGATTTTTCTGGTCGGGCTGCGTCGGCACCCGTTTAATGCGCGGTCCTATGCTTGATATCCGGTTGATTCGGGAACAACCCGATGAAGTTCGTCGCCGCCTGGCCATGCGCCGTTCCGGGGCGGAGGCCATGGTCGATCAGATTGCGGTCGGAGACGGGCGTCGTCGCGCCATCATTGCCGAGGTGGAGCAACTCAAAAGTGAGCGGAATGCCGCTTCCAAACAGATTGGAGCGCGGAAGGCCAAGGGTGAAGCGGCGGAGGATCTTCTGGCCGGGATGAAGGAGATGAGCGACCGGATCGCTGCTCTGGACCGGGACCTGGCTGAGATTGAGGAGGCCCAGCGGGCGTTGCTGTTGTCGATGCCGAATTTGCCTCATGAAGCGTGCCCGGCCGGGGCGGGTGCTGAGGACAACCCGGTGGTTCATCAGTGGGGTCAGCCGCCCGTTTTCGCGTTTCCTGCCCGGGACCATGTGGCGATCGGGAACGGGCTGGGACTGTACGATTTTGAGGCTGCGGCCAAAATTTCCGGTGCCGGGTTTGTGGTTTTCCGGGGAGCTGCCGCCCGGCTTCAGCGGGTGTTGCTGGGATGGCTTCTGGATTTGCACACCCGGGAGCATGGATATACCGAGATTGCCCCGCCGTATTTGGTGCGGGAGGGGTGCATGGAGGGGACCGGGCAGTTGCCCAAGTTTCGTGAGGACATGTTTGGTTTGGAATCCGATGGACTTTTCCTTGCGCCGACGGCGGAGGTCCCGGTGACCAACCTGCACCGGGAGGAGATTCTGCCGCTGGAGGCGTTGCCGATCCGCTACGCCGCTTACACGCCATGTTTCCGGCGGGAGGCGGGAAGTGCCGGGAAGCTTTCGCGCGGGCTGATCCGGATGCACCAGTTTGACAAAGTCGAGTTGGTCCAGATTGTCGTGCCGGAATCATCGTACCACGTTCTGGAGGAGTTGCGACGTCATGCAGAGGTTGTGCTCGAGCGGCTGGAACTGCCCTATCGAACGATTGAGCTTTGCGGGGGAGACCTCGGGTTTGGTGCGGCCAAATGTTACGATCTGGAGGTTTGGGCGGCGGGGACGGGTGCCTGGCTTGAGGTCTCCTCGTGCAGTAACTTTGAAGCGTTTCAGGCTCGGCGGATGGGGCTCCGATTCAAGGATGCTTCCGGGAAAAATCAGCCCTGCCATACCCTGAATGGTTCGGGCGTCGCCCTGGCACGGCTGGTCGTTGCCCTGCTGGAGAACGGCCAGCAAGCGGATGGTTCTGTCCGACTTCCTCCGGCACTGCACGCGGCCTTTGGAGATGAGTTTCTGAGGTAGAGCGTGCGGTCGAGTCCGGCCCGGGGAGAGACTTAGCCGTCAGGTGAGGTTAAGCCGTGGGGCGGCTGCCAGGGTTGCGGACGCCGGAGCCAGCCTGCCGGGCGGTATTGATCGCCGATATGCCAATGGGTTCCATCGTGGTGGATGGGGAGAAGGGCCCGGGGCTGGCCGAGGATGTTTTGCTGGACGATCTCGACGTGGCGCGGGCCGACCTCCGCAATGATGGCAACGTGGCCGTAGAAGCCTTCGGTGAAGACGAGTAAGTCATCGGGCCTGGGGCGGACGTCCCGCCCGTTGCGGAACTGGAGGAGGGCCCGGCGATGATTCATTGCGCCATGCGGGACGGCCTCGTCAAAAAAGTCTCGAGCATGGCCCATGACATCCGGGAAGGAGTGGCCGAGGGCGTCGAAGTAGAAGCGTTTGATGTATTCCACGCACTGCCATTTCTGGCCGTAGTAGTAGCCGCAGGGAGCGAAGTGCCGACCGTGGCTGGCCACGATATCGGGTCCATTGTGGAACACGGCCACTCCGCGATAGGTATCGATCGGGTCGCCGATCTGTGGTG
>CALFVM010000268.1 GCA_937928665.1 uncultured Candidatus Methylacidiphilales bacterium | reverse complement strand
GGAGGAGATCGAGCTTGAAGGGGGTTTGGACGAGGGTGTTTTTGAAGCGGGAGAAGCAGATGGAGTAGGAGGAGACTTCGCCGGAGAGGAACTTGTCGAGGATGAACTTGGAGATTTGTTTGGTTTCGGAGAAGGTGACCTTTTCGCTGACGGAGAAGTCGGCGAGAAGGTCGCGGGCGGTGCGGGAGAGGAATTGGCGACCTTTGCGTCCGACGGAGACGAAGGTGGTATTTTGGGGCAGGGCACTGACCTCGCGGAGGAGGTTGGTGTTGAGCGGGCCGCAGAGACCTTTGTCGGTGGTGATGACGAGTACAGCAGGTTTGGCGGCGGGGTTTTTGGTGGAGAGAAGGGGATGTTGGAGTTCGCCCCCTTTCTGGATGATCGAGGTGAGCACCCGGTTAAAGAGACGGACAAAGGGCCTGCCGGCGATGGCTGCGTCCTGGGCCTTGCGCATTTTGGAGGCGGCGACCATCTGCATGGCCTTGGTGATTTGGGCCGTGTTTTTGACGGATTTGATGCGCCGTCGGATGTCGCGGAGGCTGGCCATGGCGATTCGTGGAGGGGGAAGGGGTTGGGTGGGGTGTTTTAGATTTTGGCAAAGCCTTTATATTCGGTGACGGCGGCTTTGAGTTCGGCTTCGATTTCGGAGTCGAGAGCTTTTTTATCGGCGATTTTTTTCAGAAGAGCTTCCTTGCGAGTGAGAAGGAATTCGGAGAGGCCGAGCTGGAAGGTTTTGACTTTATCCGTGGGGATATCGTCGAAGTGCCCGTTCTGGACGGACCACATGGTGGCGACTTGAATGGGAACGGGGAGGGGCTGGTATTGTTGTTGTTTGAAGACTTCGACGATACGGGCACCGCGTTCGAGGCGTTGTTTGGTGGCAGCGTCGAGGTCGGAAGCGAACTGGGCGAAGGCCTGGAGTTCGCGGTATTGAGCGAGTTCGAGTTTGACTTTGCCGGCGACCTGTTTGACGGCCTTGATTTGGGCGGCGGAACCGACGCGGGAGACGGAGAGGCCGACGTTGATGGCGGGGCGAATGCCCTGGTAGAAGAGGTCGGTTTCGAGATAGATCTGGCCGTCGGTGATGGAGATGACGTTGGTGGGGATGTAAGCGGAAACGTCGCCGGCCTGGGTTTCGATAATAGGGAGGGCGGTGAGGGAGCCGTTGCCAAAGTCTTTGCCGAGGCGGGCGGCGCGTTCGAGAAGGCGGGAGTGGAGGTAGAAGACGTCGCCGGGATAGGCTTCGCGGCCGGAGGGGCGTTTGAGGACGAGGGAGATTTGGCGGTAGGCGGCAGCGTGTTTGGAAAGATCGTCGTAAACGATGAGGGCGTCCATGCCGTTTTCCATGAAGTATTCGCCGATGGCCGCGCCGGAGAAGGGGGCGAGGTATTGGGCGGTGGCGGAGTCGGAGGCGGTGGCGGCGACGATGACGGTGTAGGGGAGAGCACCGTTTTCTTCGAGCACAGCGAGAGTGCGGGCGAGGTTGGCGCGTTTTTGGCCAATGGCGACGTAGATGGAGTAGAGGGGTCGGAAGTCGGGATCGCCAGAGGCTTCGCCTTCCTTGTTGAGTTTGGCCTGGTTGATGATGGTGTCGATAGCGACGGTGGTTTTACCGGTGGCGCGGTCGCCGATGATGAGTTCGCGCTGGCCGCGTCCGATGGGGATCATGGAGTCAACGGCGAGGATGCCGGTCTGGACGGGTTGGTTGACGGATTTGCGTTGGATAATACCGGGGGCGATTTTTTCGACGGGGTTGAAGGTGTCGGTTTTGATGGGGCCCTTACCGTCCAGGGGTTCGCCGAGGGCGTCGACGACGCGGCCGAGAAGGGCTTTGCCAACGGGGACTTGGAGGAGCTTACCGGTGCTGCGGGCTTCTTCGCCTTCGGCAACTTTGGAGAAGTCGCCGATGATGATGGCACCGACTTCGGTGTCTTCGAGGTTGAGGGCGAGGCCGCGTGCGCCGGAGGCGAACTCGATCATTTCGTTGTAAGCGATGTTGGAGAGTCCCTCAATTTTGGCGACGCCGTCCATGATTTCGCGGACGGTGCCGACGTTGCTGCGGACGACATCGGTTTTGAGGCCTTGAATTTGCGCTTCGAGTTCTTGGAGGAGGTTGCTCATAGGGGGAGAGATGTGGGTGGATGCTTGGGTTTTATGAAAAGGCGATCAGGTGGTGCGGATGGCGTGCGCGAGCTGGGCGAGGCGACCGCGGATAGAGCCGTCAAGGACGTCGCTGCCGACCCGGATGCGGAGGCCACCGATGAGGTTCGGTTCCACGCGGGTGGTCGAGGTGTAAAGGGTGCCGTAGGATCGGGCAAGATCGGCGGTGATGGCGGTTTGGGCGTCGGCGGGAAGGTGCTCGGCGGATTCGATGACGGCGGAGCGGCGATCGAGTTCGAGGTCGAGGAGTTTACGGAAGCGGAGGAGAACGGGTAGGTAGCCGCGGGGTTTTTGCTGGATGAGGGTGTGGACGACCTCGCGGGCACGGTCGGGCTGGAGCACGCCATCGGCGAGGCAGGCGGCGAAGAGACGCTTGGCGGTTTGGCGGGCGGCCCGTTTGATTTTCATGGGTGAATCAGTTGCGGAGGGCGGTGGCGGTTTCGTCGCGGAGGCGGGAGTGGTCGGCGGGGGTGAGAACTTTGCCGGCGACTTTGGCAGTGGTGGCGATGACGAGGTTGCCGATTTCGGAGCGGAGTTCGTTGAGAATGCGTTCGCGTTCGAGGGCGGCGGCTTCTTCGGCGT
>CALFVM010000267.1 GCA_937928665.1 uncultured Candidatus Methylacidiphilales bacterium | reverse complement strand
AAACATGATCGCAAACCCAAACGCCCAATACGCCAACAACCCCACCGCGTAATCCATGAAGTTCATCGTCATCGTATGCGCGGCATTCTTGGCCCGGGTGAAGCCGGTCTCCACCAACGCAAACCCTGCCTGCATGAACATCGCCAGGAACCCTGCCACCAAAACCCACACATACGTCGTCCCGACCGTCGTCTCGGTCAGCGCCGCCGTCATCGCCGCCAACTTCTCATCCCCCACCGCCGGAGCCTGCCCCGGAAGGGCCCCTGCCAGCTTCTCCAAAACCCCAATTTTGCCTTTTAACGCCCCCACCTCCTCCAGCAACACATCAATCTCCGTCACCTTTGACAACGCGCTCGCCTGCGCCGCCGTCAGTGTCCCCTCCCCCGGTTTTCCCACCGTCTCCATAGCCATCTGGAGCTTCTCCAGATTCGCCTTGATCACCTCAATCTCCCGCAGCTTCTCCAAATCTTTCCGCGTTTGATCCGTTATCCCCGACTGCACAATCTCCCGCTGCAGACCCAGCACTTCCTTCTGAAGTGCCAACAGCTCCCGGTTTATTTTCTGCACGTCCTCTTCCACCACCGCCACCCGATCCCGCGCCTGACTCCGCGCCTCACCTGACCACCCCACAGCGAGACCACACACCACCAACAACACAAACCTCCGCACAACGACGGCCCGGCAAGGTAATGAAAAAACCATGGCCCTCGGGGAAGCAACCACCATGCCAAGCAAAGCCCCGCCCGGACACACGCCCATAAAAAAAGACCAGAGGCGGTGGCAGGTCAGGTCAGGCTACCGTTGCTGCCTCTCGGCCCTGGCGGGGTTTGCAAGCCCGCACCCCCACCTCCTCTGGCTCTCACAACGCTACCGCCCCCCAGCCTCCGGTCAATGTCCGCTTTCCCGCCCTTTAACGAAATAATGTGTCCAGCCCCATCGCCGTCTTCTTCATAAACTTCGGAATCGCATCCTGATGCCGTGCCCGAAAAAAACGGTACGTCCACGACAACACCGTCAGCGTAAACAGCCGATCCACAAAATGCCGGTAACCCCGCTGCCGCCGCACAAACAACAGCAGCAGCCAGTGAAACGCCCTTCGGTTCCACCGCCCCTCCCCCTCCGAAAACCCGATCCGAATCCGATACCGCGCCCGCCCCGATTTCGGCCACCTCTCCTTATACCGCTTCTTCGCCCGCCGCAGCTCCTCCCGCACTTCCGGCGAATCCGGCAACAGAAAATACCGCCGTGCCAACAGCAAAATCGCAGCTGTGTCCCGCATGAAATCAATATCCTCCCGCCCAAACCCCAGCTCATCTGCCAGAGCTTCCATACGCGCAAAGTGTCCGAAAGCCGCCTCCCCCTCTCTCAACGCCTGTTCCGGATCACGCACGAAATGCCGCAGAACCTTCCGGACCGTCTCATGCACAAAAATCGAATCCCAATAGACATGAATCAGCGGCGGAATCCGGACCCGCCGGAAAAAGAGCTTCTGCCGCGCAAACTCCTCAATGTAGAAAAGCTTTCGCACCACCTCATCTGCTAACCGCAAAAGCTCCATTGCCGCCGCCGCCTTGGCCGAACCAAAAAACTCGGCCACTGCTTCCTCCACCGACCGCCCATCCCGGATCACCCGCAGAATCGTCAGCGTGTTCAAATCAATCCACCGCGCCTCCGGCTGGAGAAAAGCCAAACGCCGAAACCCATGCCATCCCCCCGTTTGCGCCCAGACGGAGAGCCCTACCAATCCCGACGCTCCGGCCAACTCACCCGCCACCTGCTCACAGTCCCACCCCACAAACGACGGAAACTCCCCCGCTCCTTCATACTCCCGTCGTGCCTGAAACTCGATAATCTTCGGCTGCTCAATCCGGAAAAAATGCCGGTTCAACGGGAGATACCGGAAAAAATCACTCTCCCCATACTTCATCGACAGGACAAAGTTCCGCGACCGAATCCCCTGGAGAGCCCGCGCAATCCGACCCCGGTGCCAGATCAGATCCCCCACCAAATATGCCCCCACCGTCCACGTCCGGAAGATCAGCCGCCGCTCCCGCTCTTCAAACACCGGCAAAATCCGTCGCAGCATCGCATTGGTCTCCGCCGCCGTTCGCAGATAAAGACGGCTTCTGAGCAAATCAGCCACGTCAGAAGCGTCACTTTCCCCAATCCGCAAAATAATTCCCGCCACCTCCGGATAACGGTCAAGCACCTCTCCCGCACACTCTGCAAACCACTCCGCCGCCCGATCCGGCCGCCCGGTCAATCTCGCCTCCACTCCCGCCGAGGCCGTCACAAAATCAGCCGTCAGGTAAAGTTCCAATCCCACCGCCCGCACCTCCCTGAACAACACCGCAAACTCCTCCCGAAACACCGCATTGCGAATCCGCACCGACTCCTCCAGCCACGGGTGATCACTCAAGTGCGCCACATCATCCAGCGTCAGTGCCGTGAAACCCAGAGCCCGGGCCCGTGTCGCCACCGTCCCCAAATCCTCCCGAATACGGTCCCAACGCTCCCGCCGCTCCGGACCCTCCACCGGCAAGAGCCCGAACGGAATCTTCGACCAGTTGATCCGCCGCTTCTCCACCCCCCGAAAGAACGGTCCAATCCCGTCAATCAACGCCAACGGCCCGACCGGTCCCCGGCCCGCAGGCATTTGTTCAGGCTCGGAACA
>CALFVM010000266.1 GCA_937928665.1 uncultured Candidatus Methylacidiphilales bacterium | reverse complement strand
GGAGAGGGCAGGGTGTCTCACGCCAAGACGCGAAGACGCCAAGGGTGGACAGTGGGAGGAGCTGGTGATTTGAGGTTTGTCATCTGGCCGGGGTGATTCAGTTTGAGGCGATGGAAGATGCGGGGCCGCGCGTAGCTGTGGTGATGACGTGTCATAATCGGCGGGAGCTGACGTTGCGTTGTTTGCGTTCGGTCCGGGCTCAGGCGGGCGGGCCGTGGGTCTTGGAGCTTTATCTGACAGATGACGGGTCAACGGACGGGACGGGAGAGGCGGTGGGAGAAGCGTGGCCTGGGGCAACGATCGTGCCGGGAAATGGGTCGCTTTTTTGGAACGGGGGCATGCGCGCGGCCTGGATGGAGGCGGTGGCTACGGACCCGGATTACTATTGGTTGGTCAATGATGATACGGTGATGTTGGCAGGAGCTTTAAGATCTCTACAGGAGTTGGTGGGTGAGCCGGAGTCCTGGGCGATCGGGGTCGGGGCGGTGGAGGAGCCGGAGACTGGGCGTCCGGTGTACGGTGGGTGGCGTTGTCGGGGCCGGGAGCGGGTGGTTCCGTCGGGGGACCCGGAACGGTGTGAGACGATGAATGCAAATTGCACCCTGGTGCCGCGTCGGGTTTGCCGGGAGCTGGGGATTTTTTTTGAGGGATTTACCCATGGGATGGGGGACTTTGATTACGGACTCAGGGCGAGCCGGGCGGGAGTTGCCCTTTGGCAGACGGGCCGGGCGGTGGCCCGGTGCGCGGGAAACCCGGCGACGGGCACGTGGCGGGACCGATCGCTGAGCCGGGCGGAACGGTGGCGGCGGATTTGTTCGCCGAAAGGCTTGCCGCCGAGGGAATGGTGGGCGTATACGCGGCGGAATGAGGGTTGGCTTTGGCCGGTCCGGTTTGTTAGTCCCTACCTGAGAATTGCCCTCGGGCGGTGAACGCGACGATGGACACGCGACACCCAACAGGTGGCTTGGTGTTCCTGACGCGGGAGTTGACACCGTATTGGGCGAGGTCGCTGGACGCCATGGCGGCGGCCTGGAACGGGCGGTTTACGGTGATTGTTCCCGGAGGCGGGGGTGACGATCTGCACCCTTGGAAAGAAGAGGAATGTCGGATGACGGTGGCGGAGGTTCGCCAGGTGGCTTCGGGAAGGATACGATGGGGAAACACGGTTTGGCCTTCATCTGAGATAAAGGATGTTCTTGGGGAATTGGATCCAGAGGTGGTGGTGGTGCATGAGTATTCGCCGTTCACGCTGTTTTCAGGATTCCTGTGGGCCTTAGGCCGGGGTCGGGTGGTGGTGATAGCGACGGATGTGGGGCCGGTGCAGCGGCGGCAGCTGTCGTTTATTCAATGTCTGGTCCATGGCGCGGCCAATCGGGCGGCGGACGGGATTTTGGCAAAGACGCAGGACGCTTTCGATGCGGGACGCCGTCTTCATCTCCCGGTGGTGCTGGCTCCCCATGCGGTGGCGACACGATTCTATCGGGTGCGCCGGGGACCGAGGAAGAGGCCGCACCGGTTGATTCAGGTGGGTAGCCTGATTTCCCGCAAGGGGGTTGATCTTTTGTTGCGGGCTTTCGCGCTCGCGCACCGGACCCGTCCGGATTTGGAGTTAGTCCTGGTGGGAGCCGGGGCGCGTGATGCGGTGGAAAGGCTGGCTGCTGAATTGGGTGTGGCGGAGGCTTTGGAGATCCACGGCTTTTTGCCCGCAGCGGAATTGGCCCGTCAGTATGGCCGGAGTGATGCGTTTGTTCTGGCCTCGCGTTTCGACAGCTATGGCGTGGTGGTGCATGAGGCAGCCGCCGCCGGCTTGCCTCTGGTGATCAGCCGGTTTGCCGGAGCCTCGGCAACACTGGTGCAGCCGGGGCGGAACGGTGAACAGGTGGACCCGGAAGATGTGGAGAGATTTGCCGATGCGTTGCTGCGGGTGCTGGAACCATCCGGGCACACGGCCCGGTCGTCGGCATCGCGCCAGATCGCCCGGGAGTTCGACGTGGAGGTGGTGGCGGGGAGGGCGGTGCGTTGGCTGCGCCAACTCGCGGCGGCCCAATCCATGGTCAGGGGCGGGAATCGGCCGGGCTGGGCGGAGTGGGTGCGGAGGTTGGCGGCCCGTCCTTGGGAGGCGGTGCGGGATTGTTTGCGACCAGACGCATTTGGCATCGGGCGACGGGAGATTGTTTTTCTGAACCGTTATATCCCGTTTTATCGAGAAGGCATTTTTCGGCGGGTGGCGGAATGGCGGAGCACCAAGCTTCTGTATTCGGGCGGGACACTGGGGAACCTGCGAAGCGTGGAGACGGTGGAGGCGGGGGTGGTGCGCAGTATTGAGCTGGGCGGGGCTGCGCACCGGAATATCGTTTGGCTGGGGGCGACGGTGGCCTTGTGGAAAACGAAGCCCCGGATTGTGTGCACGGAGCTTTCCCTGTGGCTGTTGAGTACGTGGTGGTGGTTTGTGCTGCGGTATCTGTTGGGCTTTCGCTTGGTTTTCTGGACGCATGGGTTGCAGGAGTCCGGGTGGAAATCAGAACGGATAGGCTGGAAGGATCGGATTCGACTGCTCTGGATACAATGGGCCGATGCGGTGGTGTTTTACAGTGAAGATCGGCATGCCGAGGTGGCGCGGGTGACAGGGAACGCGGAGAAGTATTTCGTGGCTCCGAACACGTTGGATACGACGGAATACCGGGAACACTGGGCACGGTTAGAGGAACTGGGACGGGAGATGGTCCGACATGAGCTAGGCGTGACGGCACCGCTTCTGGTTTATCTGGGGAGGCTGGCAGCGGAGAAAGAGGTGTTAGGGTTGGTTGAGGTAATGGTGGCGGCGGAGGAAGCCGGGTTAAGCGCGGAGCTGGCGGTGATCGGGGGTGGCGAGGAGGAAGCGGCCTTGCGAAAAGCGTGTGCACGGTATGGAAACCGGGTACGGTTCTATGGGCCGGTGTTCGATCCGGCGGAAAAGTGTCGCTGGGTATTCGCGGCGGATGGGATGGTTTGTCCTGGATACGCGGGCTTAAATGTGGTGGATGCGCTGGCGATGGGCTGCCCGTTTTTTACCGTTGATGATCGAGTGTTGGTTAAGCGGCATAGTCCGGAAATCAATTACGTGGTTCCGGGCAAGAACGGAGTCGTTGCGTCATCAAGGGCTGAGCTGGGACGAGAAATCGCGAAGAGTTTGGCCGCAGGCGTTTTTAACCGGACAGCGATTCGGGAGGCCTTCTTGGAAAGTTGCTCGATTGAACGTCAGTTTGCCGGGATGCGGGATGCTTTCTTGTTTGCGGAAAGGGCGTCTGGGAGGATAGCAGGATGAAGGGGAAGCGTGACAATGTGGGGTTGGCGTTGGTTCTGGCACTTGGGGGAGTGGTGCTTTTCTCGTTGCTGGACCGACTTTATCCTCAGGTGACGTTGGCACCGTTGGCCGGTGCCGTGATTCTGTTTGCCTTAGCACTTTTCTTTGGCCCGGTAACGATCACGAAACTGGCGATCTTGCTCGGGCTCTACGTCGGTTGGAGTCTAGCCACTGTGCCAGATTTCGACTGGACGGATACGGAAACGCGGGTCCGGTTCGCCATCCGAATCACCACCTTCGGGGTGGCGGTATTGATCGCGGTGCTGGCCAGTTTTTTTCGGACGCAGTTGACCTCGATGCTGGAGCAGACCAAAGAGCTGCTGGCTGAGCTGCCTGTTGGCGTGTTGCTGAGTGATGCTGGAGGGCGGGTGGTTTGGGGGAATCGCGCGGCGGAGAAAATCTTGGGAGTTCCGTTTGTGGTGGGTCGAACCTGGTGGGAGCTGATGCCGTCAGATGGGAGGCCGATTCATTACGAGGTGGCCTTCGCCGCACCGTCGGAGGCTGCTATTGGGGATTATTTTCCGGAACATGTTGTCCGGCTGGTGAAGGTGAACGGACTGCGCAAGCCGCTTTTGACTACGGTCATCTACGCAAAGCCGGGAAGCGAGGCGCAGGGGTGAGACTTTCCGTGATCATTCCGACCCGGAATCGTCCGGAGTGGTTGCAGCGGGCACTTGGCTCTGTGCTCAACGGCCGTCCGCCCAAGGATGAAGTGGAGGTCGTGGTGACCGATAACTCGACCGATCCTCGATCTGAGGAGATTAGCCGAGCGGAAACGAGTGGCCCGGCGGTCCGCTACTTTCGCAATGAGCCGCCGACGGGGATGGTGGAAAACTGGAACGCAGGGTTGTCCCGAGCCGTAGGGGATTGGGTGGTTTTCCTTCACGATGACGATTACTTTCTACCAGATTGGTGGGCCCACCTGGGCGCGGTTTGGGCGATGGAGAGTTTCCAACTGCATGGGCACGCCTTCTCGGTTCAGCCGGTGGATGAGCAGGGCCGTCGTTTGCGTCGAGGGGGGCAGCATCGGTCCCGCACGATGCGGCCACGTGAGGCAACGCGTGAGCTTTTAACCCATTCTTCGCTCATTCGGTTTCCGGGGATGGTGTTGCGACGAAGTTGGTTGATTGAGCGGGGTGGCTTCGATCCGGTTTGGGAGGGCTTAGCAGATTTGGACATGTGGCTGAAAGTGGCAGAGGAAGGAGGGATTGCCTTCCACGCGGTCAAGACAAGTGCTTATACGATCCACGCCGAGGCTGCCACGGGAAGGATGTTCGGCGAGGACACGTTGCGGGGAGTGTTCGAACTGGGAGAGAGATGCTTATCCAAGGGCCTCATCGGGGCTGAAGAACTCCAGGTGGCCCGGGCAAGGTTTTTCTGGCGGTTCATCCTGGCGGGAGCCTGGCGGGCGCGATGTCGGGGGGACCGCATGGAGGTTGCAAGAATTCTGGGGTTGCGGGAGCTCCCGACTTTTGCCGGACTCCGCTGCCCGTTGCGGTTGCGTCCGATAGACTGGTTCTTGGCTTCATGGTAGAGCAGGACAATGAAATTTCTTGAGCAGAATATTCCGGGGCTCGTTTTGGTTGAGTCGAAGGTGGCGGTGGACGTGCGGGGAGATTTTGTGAAAACCTATCACGAGGTGATGTGGCGGGATGCGGGGCTGGCTTTTGAACTGAAGGAAGAGTTCTACTCCACCTCGCGGGCAGGGGTGATCCGGGGGATGCACTTTCAGGTGCCGCCAGCAGAGCACGCCAAAGTCGTTACTTGTTTGAGCGGAGCTGTGATGGATGTTGTGGTGGATTTGCGGGTGGGTTCACCCACGTTTGGCCAAAGCAGAACCTTCGAACTCACGGCGGTGAACCGGAATGTGTTGTTTATTCCAGCCGGTTTGGCTCATGGATTTATCGCACGAACAGAGGGGTCTCTGATCCATTACAAGACTTCGTCAGTGCACAGTCCGGAACATGATCGGGGCATTCGTTGGAACAGTTTTGGGTTGGATTGGGGTGAGGCTGCACCCTTGGTTTCCGCCCGGGACGCTGCGTTTCCGGGTTTGGCGGAGTTTCGGTCTCCGTTTGTTTACGAGACACAGGGATGAAGATTTTTCTGACGGGGGGGACCGGCTTTGTGGGGTGTCATGTGCTGCGGGAGGCCTTGGCGAGGGGTTGGGAGGTTGTCGCCCATCGCAGGAGCACCGCCAGTGTTTCAAGGCTTCCGATAGGACAAGAAGTGCAGTGGGTGACCAAACCGCTGGATGACGTCGGAACGGAGGACGTGCAGGGGTGTGCTGTTTTGGTGCACCTGGCGGCGCATACGCCAAACCCTCCGTATGATTCATTTGAGCATTGTTTCTATTGGAACGTGACCGCCGCTCTCCGCTTGGTCGAGCAGGCGCGACTTGCCGGAGTGAGACGGCTGATTGTGGCTGGGTCGTGCTTTGAGTATGGGCGGGCGGGAGAACGTTATGAGTTTATCCCGGCGGATGCCCCCCTAGAGCCTGTGACGTCCTATCCTGCTTCCAAAGCAGCCGCCAGTGTGGCACTCTACGGTTGGGCGGTTCATCACTCGGTGGAATTGTGGGTTGGACGAATCTTCCAGGTCTTTGGACCGGGCGAACCGGAGACCAGACTTTGGCCCTCGCTCAGGCGGGCTGCTATGGCTGGGGAGGACTTTCC
>CALFVM010000265.1 GCA_937928665.1 uncultured Candidatus Methylacidiphilales bacterium | reverse complement strand
GCGCAGGGCGGCTTCCAGGGGGGTGGTTTTGGCACCGGGCTTGACAAGGTTGGAGAGGTTCAAGGCGGCGGATTGGCGGGCGGCATTGGCGGGTGCGGCCTGGGGCCCGGTCCGTTTACGGGCCTGGATTTTTTCGATGATCTTCGGATCGATCTTGACGGAACGACTGATGGCGGTGCGGGCGTCAAGGGGTGCGGCCTGGGAGACGACGGTGGGCAGTCGGCGGCTGCTCAAGAGCTGGTCGATGCCGGGAGTTTGGACGGCCGTGTTTAGGCTCTGGGAGGAGAGCTGGGCCAGTTCGGGGTCGGCGGGGTTGATTTCGAGGGCCCGGAGGAAGTAGCGGGAGCTGACGCCGGGGAGGTTGAACTCGTGCTGGAACATGAGCCCGACCCGTTTGAGGATGGAACTGTCGTTGGGGCGCGAGGCCATAGAGGCGAGAAGGGCGATCTGGCTGGGGAGCAGGCGGAGGTGACCGGCTTCGACGGCTTCCTGGAGTTGGCCAATGGATTTGGTGATGAGTTGGAGGGAGGCGATGGAGGATTGGTCCCGCTGGCCGATGAAGATCATCATGAGGTCTTGCCAGGCGCGGAGGTCGAGCGGGTTGCGCGCGATTTCGACAATGATTTGGGCTTGGGAGGCGTAGCTGCTCATGAGGGAGGAAACCGTTCGCCGAGGCGTTTGTGAGGCTAACAGCATGGTGGGGTGGAAACAACCTGATTTCGGGCTGGTCGCCCGGTCGGGAGCGGGTAGGTTTGGGTAATGGAAATGGACCGGCGAACCTTTGCGCGGCTTTTGGCCTCGGCAGCAGCCCTGGGAGGGGTGAGTGCGCTGATGGGTTGCCAGGGGCGTGAAGCCAAACCAGAGGCGGAGGTTCCGTTGCCGACCGCAGGGGGAGCGGCGCGAAAACCGGTTTCAACGGCCCGGTACACGGGCCCTGAAACTTGGGTTCGCTCGGTTCCAGGCGTCGGCCCTTACGTATCTCTCACATTTGATGACGGGCCGCATCCGGTGAACACTCCGCGGTTGCTGGATCTGCTGGCGCGGGAGGGGGTTCTGGCCACCTTTTTTCTTATCGGCAAGAATGTGGAGGCTTATCCGGCGGTGGCGCAGCGGATTGTGGCCGAGGGGCATGAGGTCGGCAATCATACCTGGTCACATCCTGATCTGATGTTGCTATCGGATGAGCGGGTGGCGGGGGAGGTGGAGAAGTGCCAAACGGTGATCCGGGAGGTGACGGGCCGAACGGGGACGTTGTTTCGTCCGCCATACGGAAGTTTTTCCCGCACGCGTGGAGCGTGGCTGAAAGGGACTTATGGGTTGACGACGGTGATGTGGTCGGTGGATCCGCAGGATTGGCGTTTGCCGGGGGCGTCGGTGGTGGCGCAGCGGATGTTGGGAGCGGTGCATCAGGGAGCGATTTTATTGGCGCACGACATTCACGCGCCGACGATTGAAGCGATGCGGACAGTGGTGCCGGGCTTGAAAAGCCGGGGCTATGAATGTTTGACGACATCGGGGTTGCTGGCCCGTGGAGCTATGTCGTGAGGGGGCTGGTCCTCGGGATTGTGTTGGGTCTTTTGGTGAGGGCGACGCTGGGGCTGGCCGCACCGACCGCCCTGGTTTTGGCGGATGGGTTTGACTTTCCGGAGGGGCCTGTGCTTTTGCCGGTCGGCACTCTGCTGGTTTGTGATGTGCCAACGGGCAAGATTTTTTCGGTGGACCCAGCGGGTGGCGGCAAGGAGGTCTGGTTGGAGTTTGACGGGGAGGCCAATGGGGCCTGCCTCGCCCCCGACGGCCGGGTGTTGGTGGCTGACCGAAAAAACAAACGGATTGCCGCGGTTGATCCGGTGACGCGCCGGGTCACTACCGTTTCTCCTCCGGAGGAAGCCCTCCATTCACCCAATGACGTGGCCGTTTCGGAAGGGGGAGTCATTTTCTTTACTGACCCGACATGGCAGCGGGGCTGGCGAGAAATCGATCAGCATGTGTGGCGGGTGGACGGTTCGGATTCGATGCGGTCGCTCCGGTCGTTCCTCCAGCCGAATGGAATTAGGGTGGCTGGGAACAAACTTTATGTGGCCGAGGGGGCGACCGGTAAGATTTGGGTGGCGGAATTATCCGGAGAGGGAGAGGGCGAGTTCCGCGAACTGTTCACGTTTGAGGGCGTATCGGCACTTGATGGAATGGAGGTTGGCCCGGATGGTCGGTTGTTTGTGGCGTTGTTTGGGGCGTCGGCCATTGGTGTGATCTCAGCCGAGGGTGAAGATTTGGGGCGGATCGAGGTGCCGGGCAAGAATCCGACCAATGTCGTCTTGAGTCCGGACGGGAAAAGTTTGTTTGTGACGGAGGCAGAAAAGAAGCAGGTGCTGCGGATTACGGGCTTTTAGGGGTGCGAATTTGCCTGGACCGATCCCAGAGAACGAGAATCTGGGGGAGGACGAGCAGGCTGCTGACCAAGCACACAAGCACGCCGAGGAACATGAGGAGGCCTAGGCTGAACAATCCGCGGTAGGAACTGACCATGAGGGAGCCGAACCCGATCATAGTGGTGAGGGCGGAGAGAATAATGGCTTTGCCGGTGCTGCTGTCGAAAATCTTCATGCCGCCTTCTTCCCGATAGCGGTCCACGGTGTAAACGCCGTAGGCCACGCCGATCCCGATAACGAGGGGCAGGGTGATGATGTTGGCCGGGTTGAAGTGGATCCCGAGCCAGCCCATCAGGCCGAGGGTCCAGAGGATGGCGACGCCAAGGGGAAGGATGGCCAGGAGGACCCAGCCTGGGTGGCGGAAGTGGATGATAACAAACAGGAGGATCGCTCCGAAGGCCCACCAGGCGGCTTCGACATAGCTGGAGCGGAGGACTTCAATGTATTCAAGGTTCTGCACGGGCGTGCCCGTGGCCTTGGGGTCAATGGAGCGGAGATCACGGACAAACCGGACATTGGCGTCTCGTTCCCAGATGTTTTCTTTCGGGTAAACCTCAATGAGGATTCGTCCGCTGGGTGCCCGGAATCGGGCGAGGATTTCCGGTGGAAGGTCCTCCAGTTCGACCCCACGGTCGGTCCCGTGTTCGCGCAAGAAGGCGAGGGAACGCTGCATCGAGCCGAAGACCTCCCGTTCGTAGCGGGTCAACCGTTCGACCAGTTGCTGCTGGGTCATGTTGCCGAGGGCGCGGTCGGCGCGTTCCAGCGCCGGGATCATCCGCTGGAAGGTGGCGATGGCCTGCTCGACCATTCGGCCTTTGCCGACCAACGAAGCCGCGGCCCGGTTGCGGGTGGCTTCTTTTTCGGCTTCCCGCGCCCGGGCGAGGAGGTCACGGACCTGCCGCCGGACACGGGCGACGTCGATTTGGGATGAGACGGTGTCGGTCACTTTGAGGCCGTCCATCTGCCGGACGACGGCGCGGACTTTTTCCAGTTTGAGATCCTGATTGACGGGGACGAGGTCGGTCAGGGAAGCGACCCGATCGACGGAGGGGAGAGCTTGCA
>CALFVM010000264.1 GCA_937928665.1 uncultured Candidatus Methylacidiphilales bacterium | reverse complement strand
TGAGGCTGGAGATGGTGCGGTCGCGAACCGCACCTACAGGGGAATGGCGGAACCTCGACAGGCGGGTCGAGTTTGAGGGAACTTTCCGGAGGGGTGTGGAAGCGGGCTAAGGATCGCGACGATCGGAGCCGTCGATCATACGCCAGAAGTTCGGGTTTTCGGCCAGAGCCTCGTCTTCAGAAACGGGCAAACGGGAGCGATAGAGGAAGTCTTTAAGGGAGTTTTTATTGAGAACACGGTGAATCACGAGGCCGTCGGCCGTTCTCTCGAAATAGATGCGGTAGTCTTTCGTGCGGAAGCGGAAAAGGGAGCGATCGCCCTGGGTGATCCGGCCGAAGGTTTCGGGTTTGTCGCGGACAAAATCGGGGGTGAGGACCTCGAACTCGGCGAGGATCTCGAGCTGGAGGAGTTTGGGCAAGGCGGACATCTCGGCGGAACTGGTGGGGGTGAAGATGATTTGAAAAGGCTGGCTCATGTCCGGGATTACTTGAAAGAACCGAAGCGGGGGCGGCCTGTAAAGATCATAGTTTAACTTGGATGGGACTTCATTATCCGCTCCACAAGTCAAGGGAAAGCGGCAAGATTTCGGCCGCATGGAGCCACCACCTCCGCCGTCTCACGCACGCACCCGCCGGGTCACGGTCCCCTTTGCGGCCCGTTCTTCCTTGGCTCCCGTGAGCGAGGATGGGACGGGAAAAGTTTTAGTGGTGGACGATGACATTCTGGTGCGGGAGATGTTGTCGCTGTCGTTGTTGGAGGCAGGCTTTGAGCCGGTGACGATGCCGGACGCGGAGATGGCGGGGCGCTGGTTAGAGCGGGCAGGTCCCTCAGCTTTCGATGCGGTGGTGACGGATTATCTAATGCCGGGAGCGGATGGGATTACCTTTGGGCGATTTTTGATGGAGATGGAACCTTCCCTGCAGATCATCCTCCTGACGACCCAGGATGACAAGGAGGTGATCAAGGAAAGTCTGCGGACGGGTTTCTTCGATTTTCTGGAGAAGCCGCCGAAGGCCGGGGTTTTGGTGGAATCGGTGAAGAAAGCGTGCCGGGAAACGCGGAAGCGGCGGGGCCGTCGTCTGGAGCGTTACGTGATTGACCGTTCGGCGTTGCTTGGGGAGGGGGGAATCTCGAAAGTTTACCGGGCGACGGATTTGGAATTGCACCGGACGGTGGCGGTCAAGCGGCTAAAGCCTTTTGTGGATCTTTCGCACGCCACTCCGGCGGGGATTTTTCACGAGGCGCTGACCTTGGCGTCGTTGCAACACCCGAACATTGTGCAGGTCTTTGACTGCGGCACGGACGAGGAGGGGGCGTTTATTGTCTTGGAGTACGTCCGGGGCCGGACGCTGGATCAACTGGTGTCGTCAGGGCATCGGTTGGCAGAGGCTTCACTGGTCGATGTGGCGCGGCAATGTTTGCAGGGGCTGATTGCGGCGCATGCTCTTGGGATTCTGCACCGGGATATCAAGCCGGGGAATATTATGGTGGTGGAAATGGCGGGGGGTTGGTTGCACGTGAAGATTCTGGATTTTGGTCTGGCCAAGCTGGCCCACACGCCGACGCCGCAGACGGTGGATCCGAACGGGCGGATCAGCGGCTCGGTCTATACGATGGCACCGGAGCAGTTTTCCGGGCTGGATATTGATCAGCGGACTGATTTATACGCGCTGGGTTGTGTGCTTTACTACACAGCGTCCGGGGAATATCCCTTCGAAGGAGAAACCATTGCGGAGATCATCCACAGCCACTTGGCGGGCAAGCCGAGGCCGCTGAGGGAACTGCGCCCAGACCTGAGCCCGAAGTTTACGGGATGGGTGATGCAACTTCTCGAGCGGGTGGCGGACCGGCGGCCGGGGTCGTCAGTGGAGGCGCGGCAATTACTGGAAGGCCGACTCTGAGTGAGGCTCGCGTCGGACGCGTTTGAAGGTTTCCTCGATGGTTTCCTCTCCGAATTGGGCGCGGCACAGGTCGGCGTAGAGACCACCGGCGCGGAGAAGATCGGCATGACGGCCCCGCTCGATGATCCGGCCGTCTTCGATGACGCAGATCTCGTCAGCAGCGCGGATGGTGGAGAGGCGGTGGGCGATGACGAAGGAGGTGCGACGTTGGAGGAGGTGATCGAGTGCTTCGCGGATGAGTTGTTCGGTGGCGGTGTCAACGCTGGCGGTGGCTTCATCAAGGATGAGGATGGGGGCGTCTTTGAGGAGGGCGCGGGCGATGGAGAGGCGCTGTTTCTCGCCAACGGAGAGTTTGACTCCCCGCTCGCCGACGATGGTGTCGAGTCCTTTGGGGAGACGGATGACGAAGTCCCGGGCGCGGGCGTGGCCGAGGGCCTCGAACAGTCGGGCATCGGACGCGGTGGAGTCGCCCAAGAGGAGGTTTTCCCGAATGGTGGCGTTAAAGAGAAAAGGTTCCTGAGTAACAACGGCGATTTCGCGCCGGAGGGTGTCGGTGGTGAGGTCGCGGATATCGATGCCATCGATTTCGATGAGGCCACCGGTGCGCTCGTAGAAGCGGGGGAGAAGGTTGACGATGGAGCTTTTGCCGGCACCGGTGGGTCCGACGAGGGCGATCATGGAGCCGGCCCGGGCGACGAGGTCGATCCGGTGAAGGACGGGGCGGTTGGGTTCGTAGCCGAATTCGACGCCACGGAAGTCGACCCGCCGCCCGTTGGGGCCGCGCGGGGGCAGGGAAGCGGGGTGGGCGGGCTGGGGTTCGCGGGGGGTGTCGAGGATGCGGAAGACGCGCTCGGCGGCGGCGCGGCCGGATTGGACGAGTTGGTTGAGGGAGTGGAGGCGTCCAATGGGTTCGTAAAGCATCCCGACGAAGAGGAGGAAGGTGACGAGGCCGCCGATGTTCATGCGGCCGTCGAGGACGTCGCGCCCGCCGAAGTAAAGGACGAGGGCGGTGCCAGTGGCCCCGAAGAAAGTCATGGCCGGGTTGTAGATGGCCCAGGTTTTCATCACGACGAGGTTGCCGTGGCGAACGGCGTCGGCTTTTTGCTGGAAGTGGGCCAGTTCCCGGTCTTCTGCACCGAAGGATTTGATCTGGCGGATGCCCTGGAGGTTGTCGAGGAGGAGGGAGTTCATCGCGGAGACGGCGCGGCGTTGGATGCGGTAGCGCTGGTGGGCGGTGAGGGTATACCAGGCGGCACCGGTGATGAGGAAGGGGACGGGGAGCATGGACCAGAGGGCAAGGGCGGGGTTGATCCAGAGGAGGAAGGCGGTGACGCCGACGATCTGGAGGACGGCAACGATGCCCTGTTCGATGCCGTCAATGAGGACGCGTTCCATGTTGGTGACGTCTTCGCTGACGCGGGTGAGGAGGTCGCCGGTGGAGCGGTTGTCGAACCAACCGGCGGGGAGTCGTTGCATGGCGGCGTAGAGTTCGCTACGGAGGTCGAAGATGACGTGTTGCTCGAAGGTGTTGTTAAGAATGATGCGGACGGCGTTGAGGAAATCGCGGACAAAGAAGGCAGCGATGATACCGCCGACCAGCCAGGGGAGTTGGTCGGAGATGCCAACGGCGATGACGTCGTTGATGATCCAGCCGGTGAGTTTGGGGTAAACGAACCCGGCGAGGGTGGAGAGAACGGCGCAGGCAAGGGTGGCGACAGCGTAGCCGGGATAGTTGCGAACGTAGGCGAAGATCCGGGCCATGGTCCGGATGGAAGCTTTTTCCGACTGGTCTTCGCCGCGCGCTTTCACATTTCCTCGACGGTGCGGATGCCGAGGAGATCGAGCCCGCGTTGGAGGATGGCCGCGGTGGTTTGGCACAGGAGGAGCCGGGCTTGGCGGAGTTCGGGAGATTCGGCTTTGGCGACGGGGCAGGCTTCAAAGAAGCGGTGGAAGAGGGAGGCGAGGTCGTAGAGGTAGGCGCAGAGGAGATGGGGCCGCAATTCGGCAGCAGCACTCTCGACGGCATCGGCAAAACCGAGGCAGGTGCGGGCCAGATCGCGGTCGAGGGGATGGTCCCCGGCAAAGATCGTGGTGGAAGGTTCCCCTTGTTTGCGGAGAATGGAACGGCAGCGGACGTAGGCGTTGATGAGGTAGGGGGCGGTGTTGCCGTCGAGAGCAAGGAGCTTGTCCCAATCGAAAACGTAATCGAGGTGGCGATTCTGGGCCTGATCGGCGTATTTGATGGAGCCGAGGCCGAGAACTTCGGCGATGTGTTGTTCGGTGTCCGGGGGGAGGGGCGGCAGGTTTTTCGGTGCCCGGAGCGCGCGGAGAAGTTCAGTGGCGCGGGCAATGCCTTCGTCGAGGAGGTTGCGGAGTTTGATGGGGGCACCGTCGCGGGTTTTGAGGGGGCGTTTGTCGGGGCCGAGGACGGTGCCGAACCAGGCGTGTTCGAGGCGGACGCTGAGTCCGAGGAGGCGGGCGGCGGCGAAGAGCTGTTTGAAGTGGAGCTGTTGTCGTCCGTCGGTGACGTAGATGACGGTGTCGGCTTTGAAATGATCGATCCGGTAACGGAGGGTAGCCAGATCGGTGGTGGCGTAGAGGGCGGCACCGTCGGACTTGCGGATGACCATGGGGTTGTCAGCGAGTTCGGGATCGTCGGGGAAGAAGAGGCAAATGGCTTTGTCACTTTCCCGGGCGAGGCCCCGGCTTATCAAATCATCGACCATTGGTTGGAGCCACGGGTTGTAGAAGCTTTCGCCGAGGGTGTGGTCAAAGGTCACGCCGAGGCGTTGGTAGATGTGGTCGAACTCGCTTTGGGAGGCCTCGCGGAATTGTTCCCAAATGCGGATATTCTCCGGGTCGCCCCCCTGGAGTTTGACAAGTTCTTGCTTGGCTTGTTCGAGCAGGAGGGGGTTATTTTCACAGGCGAGGTTCATTTCCCGATACCATCCTTCCATTTGGTCGATGGCGTGGTCGGGATCAA
>CALFVM010000263.1 GCA_937928665.1 uncultured Candidatus Methylacidiphilales bacterium | reverse complement strand
GCCCCCCCGGCCAGTCCGCCGATACCCCCTCCAACAACGGCGGAACCTCCTCGTTCCGCCCTACGCGAACCGTTACCTCCCGCAGCGATAACATCCTCATCACGATGGTGCCCTCCCGCCCGCTGGCAAGCTCGAACCCCGCCGCCGCTTTTGCTTGAGCCCCGCCCGTTCCCCGGCACCCTCTCCCTCCCATGATCGCTCGCTATTCCCGCCCGGAAATGGTCTCCGTCTGGACCGAAGAAACCAAACTCAACCACTGGCTCGAAATCGAAATCCTTGCCTGCGAAGGCATGGCCCGCATCGGATCCATCCCGAAAAAAGACGCCGCCACCATCCGCGCCAAAGCCAAATTCGACCTCCACCAAGTCCGCGAAAACGAAAAACGCACCCAACACGACGTCCTCGCCTTCCTCGAAAACGTCGCCACCTACGTCGGCCCCGCCGGCCGCTGGATTCACCAGGGCCTCACCTCCTCCGACCTCCTCGACACCACCCTCGCCCTCCAAGCCTGCCGCGCCGCCGACATTCTCCTCGCCGACCTCAAACGCCTGCGCGCCGCCATCGCCAAAAAAGCCCGCCGCTACAAACGCACTCCCATGATCGGGCGCTCCCACGGCATCCACGCCGAGCCCATTACCTACGGCCTCAAACTCGCCCTCATGCACCAGGAATTCAGCCGCGCCGAAACCCGCCTCCGCGAGGCCCGCGCCCAAATCGCCGTCGGCAAACTCTCCGGCGCCGTCGGCACCCACGCCCACCTCGACCCCCGCGTCGAAGCCTTCGTCTGTCGCAAACTCAAACTCACTCCCTCACCCCTCTCCACTCAAATCCTCCAGCGCGACCGCCACGCCCACTTCATCTCCACCCTCGCCCTCATTGCATCCAGCGTCGACCGCTGGGCCACCGAATTCCGCCACCTCCAGCGCACCGAAGTCCTCGAAGTCGAAGAGTTCTTCGCCCAAGGCCAAAAAGGCAGCTCCGCCATGCCCCACAAACGCAACCCCATCATCGGCGAACGCCTCAGCGGCCTGGCCCGCGTCATCCGCGGCCACGCCGTCACCGCCATGGAAAACGTCCCCCTCTGGCACGAACGCGACATCTCCCACTCCTCCGCCGAGCGCGTCATCTTCCCCGACGCCACCGTCCTCCTCGACTACATGCTCGACAAACTCACCGACCTCGTAGAACGCCAGATCGTCTACCCTGAAAACATGCGCCGCAACCTCGAACTCACCAAAGGCCTTTACTTCTCCCAAAGCGTCCTCCTTGCCCTTACCGACCGCGGCTGCGAACGCCGCCGCGCCTACGAAATCGTTCAGCGCAACGCCATGGCCTGCTGGCGCGGCGAAGGCTCCCTCCTCGACCACCTCAGCCAAGATCCCGAACTCACCGCCCTCATTCCCCTCTCCGAACTTAAGGATATCTGCTCCCTCGACCGCCATTTCCGCGACATCGACCGCACCTTCCGCCTCTGCGGCCTCTAGCCCCCATTCCGGCAATCCGCCTCCAGCCCGCCCCTGACCGCCCCTCCCTCAATACCACCGCGCCCCTTCGTCTAACAAACCTCCCAGGCCCAAAAAAGACCGCCTACACCGTCACGTACCGGTTAGGCCGTGCTATTTAACTATTTATATAAATTTATGAATCGAGGGACGGCGACCGAGGCTCGGGCATTCGGAATCCGTCTTGAGCGTCTCGCGGAACCTCAGTGACAGCTAACGTGGGAACTTTAATTCTCAATCGTCTGGTTTCTGTGAAAATTAACGACCCGTAAATCTATCGGCTCGCGTTTTACTTTTGCACGGTTACATTTGGGCGTGGCCAAGGCGTCGGTATTTGCTGGCTTCATCCTCGTTGCAGGTTTGCACGCCCTCCCCGTGGTAGGCCAGGTCTGGACCGGTCTGGGTTCCGACGACAACTGGTCCACGGCCGCCAATTGGAACCCCGTAGCGGTCCCTGCTAATGACGGAACGGCCGCGCTGACCTTCGGGGCTACGGAACGGACGTCGCCTAATTTGGACGCGCCCTGGAACGTCAACACCATCACGTTCAATAACCAGGCCAGTCCCTATGCCCTGACCGGGGCAACGCTCACACTCCAAGGGGGTATGACCAACGCCGACACCGACCTGATGACGTTACAAAACAACATCAACCTCGGGGCGGCCCAAACCTGGACCGCGCAATTGGGCGACCTCCGCTTCGACGGGACCATCGCGCACGGCACCCATAACCTCACCCTGGCCGGACCGAATGACTTCCTTTTCACCGCATCTCGCTCGGGCTCCGGGCAGTTCATCCTGAGGGACAATGCCACGGTCACTATGTCCTCAGCCGTGACCGCCTCCGGTGCCACCGTCATCAGCCAGGCCAACAGTGGTGCTGTCCTGGAATTCAACGCTGCCAATCAACTGAGCAGCGGCCCAGTGACCATCAATCGATCCGGCATCCTCCGCCTGCTTGACCAGGGCGGAGCAACCGTCACGCTGGCGAATGAGTTTGCTTGGAACGGAGACCGATTCGCCAATGCGGTTTCCCCGGTCATCGACGTCCGGGGCGCGAACGACCTCCTCATTCTGACCAACGATATCGACCAAACGGACCGGGGCGGCGTGGTCAAGGAGGGCCAGGGCACCCTCCGCTACGCTCCGTCAGCTCTCACCTCCGACAGCCGCTGGAGTCTTGGCATCCGCGAAGGCACTGTTGAGATGAACCAGCTTCCCTACCGATCCGGTCAAAACAACAACTCAGGCCAGGCCACGGGCGACCTTGATTTCCTCGGCGGTTCCACCCTTCGGATGCTCTTTGATCCTGCGATTGCCGCGGCCATTCCCAGCCTGAGCGGAAACTTCGGTCGTTACGGTTATGGCTTTGCCAACCTCCGTGTTGCGGACGAGGTTACCGCCACCATCGCGGTTGACGCCGGTGCCGTCTTCAAAATGACCGGCCGCACCGACACGAACAACCGCATGTTGGGCAATAATTCGACCCTCATTCTCAATGGTGCCGATCTCACCTCGCTCTTCCAGTTCGGCGTCGGCAACTCTGGCGGCAACATCAACGAACTTCCCATCAACCGCACCATCGAGTTGCGCGGCGGCACCCTCTCTTTCTTTGGCGTCGCCAAAACCTTCTGGCCTCAAACCCTCGACTTCACCATGAAACTCAACGGCGGGGAATATGACGGACGCCTGCAAACCAACCTCCAATCCCTTCCCGGCAACCTCGTCATCAACGACAACCCCTCCGCCTCCGATCCCCGCGTCCGTGCTTGGATTATCAACGACACCGGCGGAGCCAACGCTTCTTACGGCAACATCCAATGGAACGGAACCCTCATCAAAGTCGGCGATCCCGCCGACACCCTCACCTTCAACCGTAACACCTCGGGCACCGGCACAGCCGGCTACGTTGCCCTTTCGCCCTCCGCCGCCCTCAATGTCCAAGGCGGCACCGTCACGGTGGCCGGGCAACTCGACCCCTTCACCGATTCGTTCGACCCCACCCGCCACGTCAACATCGCCCTGGGCGGCGGCACCACCCTCAACGCCAACCGCAACATCGGCATCGGCACCCTCACCGGCACCGGCACCCTCACCACGTCCACAGCCGGAACCAAAACCGTCCTTCTCGAATCCAACAGCAGCAGTTCCTTCAGCGGCACCATTGCCAACGGCTCCGGCCAACTCAACCTCATCAAACAAGGTTCCGGGACCCAAACCTTCACCACCGCCCAGACCTACTCCGGCTCCACCACCATCAACAACGGCCAGATCATCCTCGCCAACAACGGCACCCTCCTCAACACCTCCTCCATTCAGGTCAATCTCGGCG
>CALFVM010000262.1 GCA_937928665.1 uncultured Candidatus Methylacidiphilales bacterium | reverse complement strand
AAGTATCATCCTTCCGGTGGACATCAAAATCCGCGAAACGACAGCCAAACCGAAATCATGAGTCTGCCATTCCTTGCCCTGGCCATGCTGTTGAGTGTGTTGCCTGAAGGGGCAGAAGCGGGCTTTCCGTCCGCGGAGAGGGTGCGGACGGGGCACCCACGACTTTTGATGCTGGATTCCGACCTTGAGCGGCTGAAGGCAGATTACGCGGCCGCCGGGCAACCCACGCAACGTTGGATGGATGCGCTGAAAATCGAGGCAGACAGGCTCCTCCAACAGCCTGTTCTCAAGTATCCGGGACCAGACGATGATATTTTGGACCAGAGTCGGGGGTTAATGCGACGAGCGTATGCGTTGGGATTCATGTACCGGTGGTCCGGGGAGCCTCAGTATGCCGAACGGCTTTGGCTTGATCTGGAAGTGGCGGCCAAGCAGCCGACATGGCGCCCCCATGTGCAGTTTCTGAGCACTGCGGAGATGCTTCATGGGTTTGCCATCGCCTACGATTGGTTACATGGGTATTGGACGAAAGAGCGTCGGGACGTGTTACTTGGCGCAATTATTGAAAAAGGTCTCAAAGCCGGACGGGCTGCTTACGCGGGTGAGTTACCGGGCTACGCAGGATGGAATTCACGGCACAACTGGAATGTGGTCTGCAATGGTGGGCTTTTGCTGGGTGCCTGCGCGATTCTTCCAGACGGCAAGGAGTTGGCGGAGGAGATGGCCAGGGGTGCCATGGAGCGGCTTCCTCGCTTGATTGACCAGTTTGGCAAGGATGGGGGATGGGCGGAGGGGCTGACCTATTGGGGCTACACGATGAGTTACTTGGGCACGACGCTCACCGCTCTTGAGACCGCATTTGCCGGCGACTTCGGCTTGGCTGACCTTAATCCGGGACTCGCGCAGACAGGCGACTTTGCCGTCCACCTGACATCGCCGACCGGTTTGCCATTTAACTTTGCCGATTCGGAAATGGGCAGGCCACGAAGCCACGCCTTGTTTGATCTTGCCCGGCGTTTTCGACGCCCGGACTTGGCACGATATCAGGCTCTGCATGGTGAAGGTAACGCCCGCGATTTGGCTTCCTGGTCGCGTGCCCTGCCCCTCCGATCAACGTGGGATACGTTGCCTGAGCGTCCGCTTGAAAAATACTTCGCCGGGGTGGGTATATGGACTGCCCGTTCTTCTTGGCATGATCGGGGGGCAAGCTTTATTGCCATGAAGGGTGGCTTCAATGGGGCCAACCACGGTCACCTGGATCTGGGTAGCTTTGTCTTTGATGCGCTCGGGCACCGCTGGGTCCACGATCTCAAAAACGAAAGCTACAGTTCTCCCGGTTTTTTTGAGATGAGTGAGAGTGGGCGTCGTTGGCTTTATTATGGGATTCGGGCCGAAGGCCATAATACCATTGTCATCAATCCCGCGCCGGAGAGGCCGGATCAGTTCGTCCGGGCGAAAGCCCAAACCGTTCTTCAGGAGGCAGACCCGACGGAAGCCTTTGTTGTGGTTGACCTGACGGATGCCTATCAACCGGACGCCAAGCGGGTTTGGCGCGGGGCACGTCTGACAGGTTCGCGATCCCGACTTTTCCTGCGGGATGAGGTTGAACTGGTGAAACCCGGCACCATCATCTGGGGAATTCATGTTCGTGACCAGGTCCAACTATCCGAGGACGGACGTGAGGCCACGCTGACCGACGGTCACCGTCGCCTCGTTATTCATTTGCAGGAGCCCTTGGAGGGTAAGTTTGAGATTCTGCCCGCTCAATCCCCAGTGGTAACCAGCCGGGTTCCGCAGCGCACCAATCCTGACTTCAGGAAACTTGTGGTGCGATTGCAAGGACGCGATTCCGCCACGATTTCAGTTTGGTTTTCGCCGATGCCCGCCACCCTCGAACCCCCGTTTCCAACTCCTGAGGATTTTGGAATGTTAAAGGACTGGGCGTTAGATTCGCGCGAAGTAACCCTGCTTCAGACTGTGGCGGTGGAGGGCAAGCCTGTGAATTATTTCCAACCGCTGGTTTTCTCGGTGGCGACAGAAGGTTCTGGCTTGGGTCGTGTCTCGTTCAGTCCAGAGGATGCCGTGGAAAAGGCACTGTGGGCGAGAACAGGGGAAGCTGAAACAACGCACTACTTGCGAACCCGGCTGGACTCAGCGCGACCGGGTCTTTATCAGGTGCGAATCCAAGAAGTGGTTCCTCCTCCGGCCATTCTGGAATCACTGCCGTCTCGGACACACTACAAAGTAACGGGACCGACCGACGGGCAACACCGGCCCGAGAACGTTACCGATGGCAACCTACTCACGCGGTGGTCGGCGGAGGGGGCTGATGCCCAACTGTTGATTGACCTTGGCAGTTTGCACGAAAAGATTTCTGCGGTTGCCGTCGCTTTTATGAAAGGAGATGACCGTCGCACATCAATCTCCGTGGCGGTTTCGAAAGACGGTGTAACCTTTGCAGAAGTTCTCCCGAAAACCCTAAGCTCAGGACGCACTCTTGAACCAGAAATTTTCACGTTCAAAGAGCCGATTGCCGGTCGGTATGTTCGTGTGACAGGCCATGGCAATGATGAGAACAAGTGGACAAGTATTTCCGAGATCGCGGTGCTGCACAGCACTGAACCCTAGGCGCGGGAAGCGGTGGCTGGACGTTGTTGAGAGAGAGGGCTGCTCCCGAAACTGAGTCAGTTGTGTGGCTTGGCCAATCTCAATTCGGGCGAGGTTCGAATCCGGCGAGCCTTTGGATCGCCGTTTGTTTGCGTGCAACGTAAATCACGGCCATTACCTTTCCACCTTTGGATTGTACCTTTCCCTTTACTTTTTGCCTTCCTCATCTTCACCCGAACTTTCCGGGTTCATTTTCGCGCACTGCAGAGCATGAAGGTCGTGAAGTTCTGGGCAGTGTCTGTTGGAGTTTAGAAGTAGTGTCAAAACTGGCGGTTTTGAGGAGGCCGTCACGGGGCGGCCGGGAACGGGAGGTCGATGATGACGGGGTAGTGATCGCTAGCAAGACCAGGCTCGTCCCCGCCGAAGACGTTGCGGCGTTTGGCGGCACCCGCGGGAAGGGTTCGAGCGCGGGGGATATCCACACCCCAGGCACCGGAGAGGAAGATGTAGTCAAGAGTGCTGGCAGGGTGGGGTTCTCCTGCCTTGGAAGGGTGAGTGATTCTTTCCCCCGGTGGGACTTCCTCCCAGGTGTGTCGGAAGCCCCATGCCAAAAGGGAACGAAGGGAGTGATCGTCCTTAAACTCATCGGAGAATAGGTCGGTGTTCATGTCGCCAAGGACGATGATCCGGTGGGTTTTGGGGTCGATGCCGCGGCGGGCCCAATCTCGGCGAAGTTCGAGTATGGCGTTCAGGCGGTTGTTGAAGTTGCGCTGGCGACCTTCGGCGTCGGTGGCACCGAAGTTGCTTTTGGTGTGGCCATTGTAGAGGGTGAAGGCGAGACCTCGGATGTCGAAAGAGGCGACCAGCCAGCCGCGAGTGGGAGCGCCTCGGGGCATGGAGCCGAAGTCAATTTCCTCGCAAAAGAGCCAGGGGAAACGGGACATGAGACCGGTTTCCTGTTGGATTTTGCCTTCGTCGATTCGAGCGGTGTTTTCCTCCCGGTAATGGGAGGAGGCGAGGAGACGAAAAAACCGGTTCATCCGGTTGTTGAGGGTGACGAGGGCGCCGAGGTTGCGGGTTTCCTGGGTGGCAACGATGTCAGGCTCGATTTGGTGGAGGATGGCAGCCACGGCGTCGATCTGGCGTTGGACATGTGGCTTGGAGGTGGGACGTTGGCCGGCGGGGAACCATTCG
>CALFVM010000261.1 GCA_937928665.1 uncultured Candidatus Methylacidiphilales bacterium | reverse complement strand
CGATTGAAGCGGGTTGGATCATCCACCGGCGGCTTTTGTTGGGGCGGGCGGGCCGGGTTCTGTTGCTGGTTCCGGAGGCACTGGTGCATCAATGGTTCATCGAATTGTACCGGCGGTTCAACCTGACCTGCGCGATTTATGATGAGGCGCGTTGCGCGGCGGCGGGGGATAAGCCATTTGCAGAGGCACATCTGATTTTGGCACCGCTGTCGCTTTTCGTGGGGAACCGGGTTCGATTAGAGGAGGCTTTGGCGGTGGATTGGGGCATGGTGGTGATTGACGAGGCGCACCATCTTCGTTGGTCGCCTGATCCGGAAAAAGTGAGTCAGGAATACCGGGTGGCTGAGGCGTTCGCCAGGGTGTCGCCCGGGCTGTTGCTGTTGACGGGAACGCCGGAACAGTTTGGTGCCCAGGCCCACTTTGCCCGGTTACGTCTGCTGGACCCGGAGCGGTTTGATTCGTGGGAGAGGTTTCAGCAAGGGGCGGCGCGCTATCGGAAATTGGCGGACGATCTTGAGCCGGTTTTGTCAGGGAAGAAGTTGCAGGCCAAGCACCGTGCGGCGATTGGGGGTTGGTTGAAGGAACGGGAGGATGCGGCGGGACTGCTTCCGCCAGTCGATGGCCCGGCGGAGGCATGGGCTCCGGTCATCGCAGACCTGCTGGATCGGCACGGAACGGGTCGGGTGGTGTTCCGGAACACGCGGGCGGCGGTGCGGGGATTTCCGAAACGGAAACTGCATCCGGCACCGCTTGAGACGAAAGTCGGCGAGACGGATTGGGCGGCGGTGGCCGGGGCGGAGATGGCTGTGGCCTTGAATTCGGAGGAAGGAAAGGGGCCAAAAGTTTCGGCCAAAGATCCGCGGGTGATTTGGCTGGCGAAGCTGATTAAGAGGAAGGCGGAGGAGAAGTTTCTGGTTATTTGCCGAACGCGCCGGATGGCAGAAAGTCTGCTGGATGCGCTGGTGCCGCATACGGCGGTTCCGATGGCGATGTTTCATGAGGATTTGACCCTGCTGCAGCGGGATCGGAATGCGGCAGCTTTTTCCCGTCCGCCCCCGGATGGAGCGCGGCTGTTGATTTGCTCGGAGATTGGGAGTGAGGGGCGGAACTTTCAGTTTGCGCATCATCTGGTTTTGTTTGACCTGCCGCTAGATCCGGAACTGCTGGAGCAGAGGATCGGGCGATTGGACCGGATTGGTCAGCGGGAGACCATTCACATTCATGTGCCGTATTTCATGGGGACAGGGGGGGAGGTTCTTTTTCGCTGGTTTCATGAAGGAATCGGAGCGTTTACGGAATCGGTGACGGGTGGATCCGCGTTTCAGGAGGCGTTCGGAGAACGCCTGCGAGAACTTCTGGCCCGGCCGGATCGGGTGGCCGTGGATCGTTTGGTGGCGGAAACGGCAGAGTTTCGTGGCAGGCTGGCCCGGGAATTGGAGGGGGGGCGGGACCGGTTGCTGGAATGGAGTTCATGCCGGGCGGAGGTGGTTCAGCCTGTGGTGGAGGCGATCCGGGAGTTGGATCAATCCCGGGAGCTGGATGCGTTTTTATTGGATGCGTTTGAACACTTTGGGGTGCAGGTGGAAAAACTGGGGAGCCGAGAGGGGCCGGGCGGTTCATCGGAACGGAATTGGCTGTTGAAGCCGGGGCATTTGAAGGCGGAGGCACTGGCGGGGATTCCGCCGGAGGGGCGGATGGTGACTCTGGATCGACGGGTGGCGTTGGACAGGGACGATTTGGATTTTTTGACCTGGGACCACCCGTTGGTGGTGGCGTTGATCGATCTCTTGCTGTCGTCGGAGGCGGGGAATGCCGGGTTTGTCGATCAGTCCGGTGGCCCCGCGGGTGGATTGTTCACGGATTGGGTTTTCGTCCTGGAAGCGGTGGCACCGGTGCGGATGGCACCGGGTCGGTTTCTGCCGCCGACGCCGGTGCGGGTGGTGGTGGATTCGGGGGGAGAGGTTTTGGAGGCGGAGGCGATGGCGGAATGGGATGAGGGGTCCGCCCGGGACGCGCCAAAGCGTGCGTTGGCGGGGCAGGAGGAGAGGTTGCGTCCGCTCCTGGAGCGGTGGCGAGCGGTGGCGGTGGCCCGGGCGGAGATTGAAGCGGCGGGAATGCGGAAAGCGGCGGCTGAAGCGGTGGCGCGTGAGCTGAGCGCGGAGATTGGGCGGCTCCTGGCGTTGGCACCGACGGAGCCCGATGCGCGGGCGGAAATTGAGTTGTTGAAGGAAGAGCGGGAGACGTTATTGGGCGCAGTGATGGGCAGTGTCCTGCGGCTGGATTCGGTTCGGTTGGTGAGGAGTGAGGAGTGAGGGTGGGGGCAAAGAAAAAGGGGAGCCTGGTGAGGCTCCCCTTTTTGTAGGGTGCTAAGAGGCGCGGGTTATTCCAAGGCGGCCTGGGCGGCAGCAAGGCGGGCGACCGGGACGCGGTAGGGGGAGCAACTGACGTAGTCGAGCCCAACTTTGTGGAAGAACTTAACGCTTTCGGGATCGCCGCCGTGTTCGCCGCAGATGCCGAGTTTGATGTTCGGGCGGGTTTTGCGGCCTTTCTCGATGGCGATCTTCACGAGTTGGCCGACGCCGGTCTGGTCGAGGCTGGCGAAGGGGTTCTTTTTGAAGATTTCATTCTCGGTGTAGGGAACCAGGAAGGAACCCATATCGTCCCGGCTGATACCGAGGGCGGTTTGGGTGAGGTCGTTGGTGCCGAAGCTGAAGAATTCGGCGGTCTCGGCGATTTCGTCGGCGGTGAGAGCGCCGCGAGGAACTTCAATCATAGTGCCGACGGAGTAGGCGAGTTTGACTTTCTGCTCTTTCTGCACTTCGGCAGCAACGCGATGAACGACTTCGACCTGGAGATCGAGTTCCTTTTTGAAACCGACCAGCGGGATCATGACTTCGGGCTTCACTTTGATGCCCTTCTTTTGGACTTCAGCGGCGGCTTCGAAGATGGCACGGGCCTGGGTCTCGGTGATTTCCGGGTAGGCGATGCCGAGGCGGCAGCCGCGGTGGCCGAGCATGGGGTTGAATTCGTGGAGGGATTCAACGCGCTGGGCGACTTTCTCGACGGGGATGCCGAGCTTCTTGGCGAGGTCGGCCTGGGATTTTTCGTCGTGGGGCACGAACTCGTGGAGGGGCGGGTCGAGGAGACGGATGGTGGCAGGGAAGCCCTTGAGTTCGGTGAAGATGCCGATGAAGTCTTCCCGTTGGTAGGGGAGGATTTTGGCAAGGGCCGTTTTCCGGGCTTCAACGGTTTCGGCGAGGATCATTTCCCGGACGGCGTCGATGCGGTCGCCTTCGAAGAACATGTGTTCGGTGCGGCAGAGGCCGATGCCGGTGGCACCGAAGGCGAGGGCGTTGCGGGTTTGTTCGGGGTTATCGGCGTTGGTGCGAACGGCGAGTCGGGTGACCTTGCTGCACCAGTCCATGAGCTGCTTGAAGCTCTTGTATTTCTCGGTGGCCTGGGCGGTTTTGTCGCCGTCGAGCAGGCCGGTAATGATTTCGGAAGGGGCGGTTTTGATTTCGCCCGCGTAAACGGTTCCGGCGGTTCCGTCGATGGAAAGGTAATCGCCTTCCTGGAAGGTTTGTCCGGCGACAGTGACGGTTTTGGCGTTGTAATCGATCTGGAGGGCAGATGCGCCGCAGATACAAACTTTGCCCATCTGACGGGCGACAAGGGCTGCGTGGGAGCTGACGCCGCCTTTGGCGGTGAGGATGCCCTCGGCTGCGATCATGCCGCGAAGATCTTCCGGGGAGGTTTCGTTGCGGACGAGGAGGACGCGTTCGCCTTTCTGTTCGGCGGCGGCAGCGCGATCGGCGTTGAGGTAGATTTTACCGGAAGCGGCACCAGGCCCGGCAGGGAGGCCGGAGGCGATGGCTTTGGCTTTCTTGACCTCGGCGAGGTCGAAGATCGGGGCGAGGAGCTGGTCGAACTGGTCGGCCGGGTTACGCTTGATGGCGGTTTTCCAGTCGATGAGCTTTTCCTTGACCATGTCGATGGAGAACTTGAGGGCGGCGGCTGCGGTCCGTTTCCCGTTCCGGGTTTGGAGCATGTAAACGGTGCCTTCTTCGATGGTGAACTCGAAGTCCTGGACGTCGGTGAAATGTTTTTCGAGGACGTGGCGGATGCGGTCGAGTTCGGCGTAGGCCTTGGGCATCGCTTTTTTAAGTTCGATGACGGGCTGGGGCGTGCGGACGCCGGCGACGACGTCTTCGCCCTGGGCGTTGATGAGAAATTCGCCGTAGAACTCTTTAACGCCGTTGGCGGGGTTGCGGGTGAAGGCGACGCCGGAGCCGGAGGCTTCGCCGGTGTTACCGAAGACCATGGACTGGACGTTGACGGCGGTGCCCCATTCGGCCGGGATGTTGTATTTGCGACGATACACGATGGCACGGTCGTTCATCCAGGAGCCGAAGACGGCACCGACGGCACCGAGGAGTTGGTCCCAAGGGCTGGAGGGGAAGTTTTTCCCGGTGCGGTCTTTGACCAGTTGTTTGAAGCGGGTGACCAGTTCCTGTTGGTCTTCGGCGGTAAGTTCGGAGTCGATGATGTCGTGGCCGTATTTTTGATGTTTGAACTCTTCGATGACCGTTTCAAAGGGTTCGTGGTCTTCGCCGGGGCGTTTTTGGACGCCGAGAACGACGTCACCATACATTTGGATGAAGCGGCGATAGCAGTCCCAGGCGAAGCGGGGGTTGCCGGATTTGTTGGCGAGGGCGAGGACGGTTTCGTCGTTGAGGCCGAGGTTGAGGATGGTGTCCATCATGCCGGGCATGGAATCGCGGGCACCGGACCGGACGGCGACGAGGAGCGGGTTGTTGAGGTCGCCGAATTTTTTGCCCTGGAGTTTTTCCATTTTGGCAATGGCGGCCTGGATTTGGGCGTGAAGATCTCTGGGGTACGTTTTTTTGTTGGCGTAGAAGTAGGTGCAGACTTCGGTGGTAATGGTGAACCCGGAGGGAAAAGGGAGACCGATCCGGGACATTTCGGCGAGGTTGGCACCTTTACCGCCGAGCAGCTCTTTCATTTTACCGTGGCCGTCGGCTTTGCCGCCGCCGAAGAAATAGACGTATTTGGCACCTTTGGCGGGAGTGGCTTTGGGCGCGGCCGGAGCTTTGGCTTTGGAGGATTTAACGGATTTGGAGGCTTTGGATTTGGTGG
>CALFVM010000260.1 GCA_937928665.1 uncultured Candidatus Methylacidiphilales bacterium | reverse complement strand
CCCCAGACGCCGGTAGGTGCAGTCAGAACGAGTTGAGCTTCTGCAAGGTGTTCGTCGTTCTTTGTTCTTGGTGCTTGGTTTTCTCTAAGCGTTTCAGCTTTCTGAAAGCGAATCATCGGGTGGGTCCCGGATTCTGCGATTTTTAGAAGGTGGTCAAGTTTCAGCTTACGAGCCAGTTCAACGGGCATGGAATACGTAGTGCCGAGGGCGTCGCAATTATCTTCGATCAGCCAGAGGTCATGTTTGCGGCAAAAGGCCAGAACCGTGGCCAGGTCAAAGGGATTGCCCAAGGCATGGGCCATCATCACGGCCTTGGTTTTGCCCGGCACGTAAGCGTCTTCCAGGCGGGAAAGATCGGCGTTTCCGGTGATGGGGTGGTTATCGATAAATACCGGCACGGCGTGGTTTTGCAGGATCGGAGCGACGGTGGTGGGAAAGCCGGCGGCGCAGGTGATGACTTCATCTCCGGGACGGATACGCTTTTCCGGAGGAAGTTTGTGACTGGTCAGCGCGGAAAACGCCAGCAGGTTGGCGGAGGAACCGGAATTGGTCAGGAGGGAACGGCGCACCCCGAGAAAGGCGGCCAGCTCGGTCTCAAAGGCCTCGCCTTCCTTGCCTAACGTGAGCCAGAAATCGAGGGTGGTGGAAACCGCGGCAGTCACTTCATCCTCATCAAAAACGCGTCCAGCATAGGGAACGACATCGCTGCCGGGATGAAAAGGAGCGCGTAGGGGATCGGTGCCTGGACGCTGGGCCGGGTGGGCGAGGCGGGAGTAAGTTTGTGTGGCGGATTGGATGCGCGTTTTGAGGATGCTTTGAACAATTCCGGGCTTCAATTGACCCACATAGCGGGCCAAGGCGGCGACGTTTGTTTTGGCCAAATCCGTTGTCACAACCGCACAGGGTCGGTCCAGTCCTCCTTTGAGGAAATCTTCGGGTCCGATAGAAATCCGTCCGGGTAAATCCAGTCCCTTGGAGGTGATTTTCAAGACATCGAGATCACCCCGATGGTCAGCAGCGGTGACGACCAGACAGGGGCGCAGTTTAAAGCGCGACTGGTCGGCAAGCGGGAAACGGGCAAAAACGATATCGCCAATCATGAGAGCGGTTTAAGGGATAAAGTCGCTCAGAGGAAGGTGGTTTTGAGCTTCACGCAGCCGGCTGGATTCCTCCCACTCATCTTCGTCCATCCACTCCGCATACGAAGCAGATTGGGTCTGTATGGCCAGGGTCTCGCGGGTTTCCTCGGGCAGGCGAGACCACATCGCCGAGGTTAGCTCGGATTCGATTTCCTCACGGGTGAACAACCTCACGGGCTGACCGGATGGAAGCTCTCCCTCGACCTTAAGGATCCGGATCGTTTCACCTTCTTTAAGGACGGTGATGCTCATGATTGACTATACTCGGCAATTTGCTTCCGGGTCAATTCTGCCGGGCAGGCACCGCGGTGCACTTCCCGATACCAGGTCAGGGTTTTTTCGACCGTTTGGGCAAATCCCCAACGCGGACTCCAGCCGAGGAAGTGGTGGGCTTTGTCCCAGACCAGATTGAGTTTGCCGGCTTCATGCGGGGCGAGGGGATCGCTGCGATCCTCCCAGGAACCCGGCCAATGCTTCAACGCTTCCTCCACCAGATCTTTGACGGTTTTGTTGGACTCCAGATGTGGGCCGAAATTAAACGCGGAGCAGAGGGGCGTGAGTTGTGGTGGGGTGGTTTCTTGGGCGACCCGGGCTGCTAACAACAAATAACCGGAAAGCGGTTCCAGGACATGTTGCCACGGCCGGGTGGATGTTTTATTGCGCACCGGAATGGGCTTTCCGGCGGAGAGCGCGCGGATGATATCTGGCACGATCCGGTCTTGCGCCCAATCGCCGCCGCCAATGACATTACCGGCGCGGGCGGAGGCGATACGGACCGGATGATGGGGGAAATAGGACTGACGCCAGGAAGCAATGGCGAGTTCCGCACCGGCTTTGCTGGAGCTGTAGGGATCGTAACCGCCCAGGGGATCGACTTCGCGGTAGCCGTGCACCCATTCGCGGTTTTCATAGACCTTGTCCGTCGTGATCAGGACGGCAACCGTGGTTGCCGTGTTTAAGTTGGGAGTTGAAGTTGGAGTTTTGCTTAAACCTAAACTTTCTACTTTGACTCCCTGAAGCGCCCTCAGCGCTTCCAGGACATGAATGGTGCCCAGCACGTTGGTTTCCCAGGTTTGGACGGGTTGTTGATAAGAAAGCCTGACCAAAGGCTGAGCGGCGAGGTGGAAGACAAAGTCAGGATCTGCGGCAAGCATCGCGTCCTTGACTGACTGGGCCTGGCGAATATCGCCGCGGACATCGTTCACCCGCTCGGCGAGACCGAGTTGATCGAACAGCGATGGCTCGCTCACCCGGCCCGGTAAACTGAAACCATGGACCTCGGCCCCCAGGGAAAGCAGCCATTCACAAAGCCAGGAGCCTTTGAAGCCGGTGTGGCCGGTCACGAACACTTTTTTGCCTTTGAAAGTGTTCGTGAATTCGAGCAACCCGTTCGAGTTCGAGGTGGACGATGGCATATGAGTATTGCTTTAGGCGGGGTTGTGGGCGGATTGAATAGCGCGCCGAAGGCCAAAAAGCATTCTGCCGATTTCTCGATATTCTCGAATCCATCCGGAGGCAGTGCCCTCGTCCACCATGCCTATCTCTGATGCGATCATTATTTGATTTAAGGCTTCAGCACAGGAACCGGATGCATCGCTAAGGAAGTTTGAGTATTCTTTGGATGAATGTCGTTCTGCTCCTTCAGCAATGTTTGAGGGAATAGACACCACGGACCGAATCAACTGATCCCGCAATCCCGCAGGATACTTTTCGACAATGTGTCGAATGACATCGACCGCTGCTCTCTTAGATCGTTTCCAAACATCAAGATTTTCAAACGAACTCATGGATAAAAACTCTATCTCGAACTCGAACTCGAACTCTAAACTTGCCGCTTAGACACGCGGCTCAGTCGCGTCACCAGATTTTCCATGGGGCGTTGCCGCTTTCCCAAAGTGCCTCCAGCTTTTGTTTGTCCCGAAGAGTGTCCATCGGCTGCCAGAAGCCCTCGTGCTGAAACGCCATCATTTGGCCTTCAGCAGCCAAGCGTTCCATGGGTTGGCGTTCCCAGATCGTTGCGTCACCCTCAATGGTGTCCAAGACCCGGGGATCCAGGACAAAGAACCCCCCGTTGATCCATGCTCCGTCGCCCTGAGGTTTTTCCTGAAAGGCGGTCACCTGATCTTCTTGAAGTTGGAGCGCACCGAATCGACCGGAGGGCTGAACTGCAGTCAGCGTGGCCAGCTTGCCGTGGGACCGGTGGAAGGCGATCAATGCGGTGATATCGATATCGCCGACACCATCTCCATAGGTGAGACAGAAAAACTGGTCTTTTTCCAGATACGATCCCACCCGCTTAATACGGCCACCGGTCATGGAATCCTCTCCGGTATCGACAATCGTGACTCGCCACGGTTCGGTCCTTTTTTCATGGACTTCCATCCGATTCTCCCGCAGGTCGAACGTCACGTCGGATTGGTGAAGAAAATAGTTGGCGAAATATTCTTTGATCAAATAGCCCCGGTAACCCGCGCAAATGATGAAATCGTTGATGCCATGCGCCGAATAGATTTTCAGGATGTGCCAAAGGATCGGCTTACCGCCAATCTCGACCATCGGTTTCGGCTTGAGCACGGTTTCTTCGGATAACCTCGTGCCCAACCCTCCTGCCAGAATTACCGCTTTCATGGTGTCGCGACCTTACCCGGTCCATTCCCGGTCGCAACTCCAAGAACAACCGCCGGTCGGCTGACCAAAGGAACAAACCGCATGACTTCGTTAGGTCG
>CALFVM010000259.1 GCA_937928665.1 uncultured Candidatus Methylacidiphilales bacterium | reverse complement strand
CGATCATGCCGGCATAAACGGGTTCGCCAGGGCCAACGAAGAGGCGGCAGCGTTCCTGGAGGGAGTCAAGGGCGTAGGCTTTGGTTTCGCCGTCTTCGAGGGCGATGACGACGCCGTTGTTGCGGCTGGAAACTTCGCCGCGGTAGGGGCCGTATTCTTTGAAGAGGTGACTCATGAGGCCCATGCCGCGGGTGAGGTTTTTAAGGTCGGTTTCAAATCCGATGATGCCGCGGGTGGGGATGACGGCCTGGACGGAAACGGTGTTGTGGCCGTGTTTCATGTCGGTGATTTCGGCTTTGCGGGCGGCGAGGTTCTGGAGGGTGTCGCCGAGGGCGTCGTTGGGGACTTCGACGTAGAGGGTTTCGATGGGTTCGAGTTTGTTGCCCTCGGCATCTTTTTGGAGAATGACTTCGGGGCGGGAGACCATGAGTTCAAACCCTTCGCGACGCATTTGTTCGACGAGGATGGCGATCTGCATTTCGCCGCGGGCGTTGACTTCGAAGACGCCGGCGGTTTCGGTTTCGGCGAAGTTGAGGCTGACGTTGGTGCGGGTTTCGCGGATGAGGCGTTCTTTGATGTGGCGGGCGGTAAGGAATTTGCCTTCTTTGCCGGCGAGGGGGGAATCGTTGACGACGAACTGCATTTTGATGGTGGGGGGGTCGATGTCGACGAAGGGGAGGGGTTCGGCGGTTTCGAGAGAGGTGACGGTTTCGCCAATGAAGACGTCTTCGAGGCCGGCGAGGCCGACGATGGTGCCGGCGGAGGCTTCGTTGATTTCGATTTGGGTGAGGCCGTCGTAGCTGAAGAGCTTGGTGACTTTGCCACGGACTTTGGAGCCGTCCTTTTTGAGGCAGAAGACGGGGTCGCCGACTTTGACCGAGCCGGCGTAGATTTTTCCGTAGCCGATGCGGCCGACGTAGTCGTTGTAGTCGAGGTTGGCCACGAGCATGAGGAATTCGGAGCGGTTGATGACGGCGGGCGCGGGGATGTGTTGGAGGACAGCGTCAAAGAGGGCGGTCATGCCAGCGTTTTTGATGGCTTCGGTGAGCTCACCTTGCCACTCGGTCACGGCGTAGCCGTCTTTGCCAGAGGCGTAGATGACGGGGAAGTCGAGCTGTTGATCGGTGGCGTTGAGTTCGAGGAAGAGTTCGAAGACCATATCGAGGACTTCGTGGGGCCGGGCGTTGGGACGGTCGATTTTGTTGATGACGACGATGGGGCGGGCACCGGCTTCGAGAGCTTTGCGGAGGACGAACTTGGTTTGAGCCTGCGGACCATCGAAGGAGTCGACGACGAGGAGGACGCCGTCGATCATTTTCATGATGCGTTCGACTTCGCCGCCGAAGTCGGCGTGGCCGGGGGTATCGACGATGTTAACGAGGTGGTCCTTCCAGTGGAAGGCGGCGTTTTTGGCGCGAATGGTGATACCTTTTTCTTTTTCGAGGTCCATGGAATCCATGACCCGTTCTTCGATGACCTGGTTGGAGCGGAAGGTGCCGGCTTGTTTGAGGAGCTGGTCGACGAGGGTGGTTTTGCCGTGGTCGACGTGGGCGACGATGGCGATATTGCGGATGGGGTGCATGGGGCGGGGAATGGTTTTTGGAATGAAAAAGGAGCCATGGGTGTAGCAGGGACCAGGGGGGGCGCAAGTCCTGAAAACGGCGGTCGAGTGGGATGAGACCCGCTCTTAGTAGTGTCGGGCCTTATGGGTGCTGAATACCAAATTATATCTGACAAAAAATGCGCAACGAGTGCTTGTCAGAGCTGCCGCGGTTCTTTACGTTCCGCCCGTCTTTGACGGAAAGCACGCAGAAATCCTTAGGGATTGACACGCGCGGGAAAGTGCCGAAAAACGGCTCCTCCCAGCTCCGGAGGGCTCGCCCCGCTGCCAAGTAAGGCAGGTGGTCGAGTGACGGGCGAGGGCCTGCCGACAAAGGCTGCGAACTGATCGAACATGGCGAATTTTTTTCCGAAGTGGACGCTCTGGCTCCCTCTGCAGTTTTTAGTTGCGGCAGGGGTGGTTGGGGCGGGCATTGCGTATGGGGTGACTTATTACTTTACCCCAAAATATACGCGGGTGGGTTACATGCCGACGCAGCCGGTGGCATTTTCTCATGCGATCCATGTGAATCAGTTGGGGATGGACTGCCGGTATTGTCACACCGGAGTGGAGTTGTCGAGCCACTCCAATGTGCCTTCGACCCAGACGTGCATGAATTGTCACACCTACGTGCAGGCTCAAAGCCCGAAGATTGCGCCGATCAAGGCGAGTTGGACAACGGGCCAACCGATTCCGTGGATCCGCATTCACAAGGCACCGGATTACGTTTATTTCAACCATGCGGTGCATGTGAACCGCGGCGTAAGCTGCTATAGCTGTCATGGGAACGTCAACCAGATGGAGGTCGTCTGGCACCATGAGCCGCAGAGTATGGGCTGGTGTTTGGATTGTCACCGGGCTCCGGAGAATCATCTGAGGCCTTTGAATGAGGTTTACAATTTGGATTGGTCGGCGGAAACGCCCGCGGCGCAGAGGGAGATGGGGATGCAATTTGTGAAGGAATGGAATGTTAATCCCCCGGTGAACTGTGCGGGATGCCACCGATGAAACACGTGTTTGAACACCCGGAGGTCCCGGCGACCGGGCGTCGTTACTGGCGCGGGCTGGAGGAGTACGCGAAGACGGAAGAGTTTCAGGGCTGGCTGGAGCGGGAGTTTCCGCAGGGAGCAGCTGAGTTTTGGGGCGACGGAGTGTCGCGCCGGAATTTCCTGAGGCTGATGGGAGCGTCAATGGCGTTGGGCGGTCTGAGCCTAACGGGCTGTCGTCGGCCTGAGGCTTACATTGTTGCCTACACGAAGACTCCGGAATGGCAGATTCCCGGCAAGAATTTGTTTTTCACGTCGGCCCAGCCGCGTCGGCGGGGTGCGCTGCCCTTACTGGTCACGTCGTTTGACGGTCGCCCGACCAAGGTGGACGGGAATCCGGAACATCCGGTGAATCAGGGCAAATCCGATGCGCTGGCGCAGGCTTCGATTCTGGATCTCTACGATCCTGACCGGGCCAAGCAGTATCTCAATCAGGGACGTCGCTCGAACAAGGCTGATTTCGACACCGCGCTTCTGCGGATCCGTGAACTGGCGGAAGGAAACGGGGGGGCGACCTTGGCGGTGCTGGCTGACGAAACGCTTTCGCCGACCCGTGCGCGGTTACGGGATGAGTTGCTGCGGCAATATCCCCAGATGACCTGGTGCGTGTATGAGCCGCTGGAAACAGGAAATCAACGGGCAGCAGTGAAGGTGGCCTTTGGCCTGGAGGGTACGCTGGTTCCCGATTTGCTGGCCGCTGATGTTGTCCTGTCGATCGGATCGGATTTCCTTGGCACCGACGAGTTTGGATTCAAACCGCAGCGGGATTTCGCCAAACGTCGGCGGGTGGAAAAGCCTGGGGATTCGATGAACCGTTTGTATGCGGTTGAAAATCGGTTCACCAATACGGGGATGATGGCCGAGCACCGGCTTCGCCTGGCTGCCACCCGGCATGTGGCCTTTGCTGCCGCCCTGGCGCGCGAAGTCGGGGTTGCCGACCTCCCATTGGCGGCAGCAGGGGGCTTAGACGGGGTGGATCCGGTTTGGGTGCGTGAGGCGGCAGCGGATCTCAGAGATCATGCCGGGCGATGCTTGGTTTTGGCTGGTCCGGATTCTCCGGTGGAGCTCCAGATTCTAGTCCTCGGCATCAATGAAGCTCTGGGAAATCTCGGCAAGACTTTGCGAGTCAGGACATCACCCGCGCCGGGGAACGCCACCATGGATGAGCTTGCGGCCAAGCTGCGGAGCGGCAGCGTTGAATCTTTGGTCATTCTCGGAGGGAACCCGGTTTTTAACGCTCCGGCGGGGCTTGGTTTTTCGGAATTGTTGGGCCGGGTGCCGACCTCGGTTTATCTTGGGTCGCACGAGAACGAAACCGCGAAGGCGGCGACCTGGACGGTGCCGGCGGCGCATTATCTGGAGACGTGGGGGGACGCCACGGCTGAGGACGGTTCGGTGTTGAGCATTCAGCCCCTGATTTTACCTTTGTGGAACGGGGTTTCCCAGGTCGAGCTTTTGGCGCAATTGGCTGGCCAGCCGACCCCGGAGGGTCCGGCGTTAGTGCGCGCCACGTTTGAGGAGAATCAAGGCCGGGGTCTATCCGGCCAGGCTCTCGACACCGCGTGGACCAAGTTTGTTCATGATGGTTTCTGGCCGACGAGTTCGACGTTGACGACCCCGGCTTTCCAGAGTGGTTCGGCGGCTTCGGCTCTGGCGAACCTGCTCAAGCCTGCCCCGGTGCTTTCGGAATCAGCTTTGGAGGTGGTGATTGCCCCGAGTTATGCGGTCGATGATGGGCGTTACGCGAACAACGGGTGGATGCAGGAGTTTCCTGATCCGGTAACCAAGCTGACGTGGGGCAATGCCATCCTGATCAGTCCGACGACGGCCAAGACGCTGGGGTTACGGAGTTACATGGACCGGGGAATTCAGACGTCCGATGTGGTCCGAGTTACCTTGGGGGGAACAACCATTGAGGGCCCCGTTCTGGTGGCACCGGGGCACGCAGATTTTTCGCTGACCATCTCTGCCGGATACGGCGCGGCCCTTGGCCGGGTTTCGCAGGAGGGTGGTTTCAGTGCCTACCCGCTGCGGAAAGATATATGTTGCCTGAGCTATCCGGGAGCCAAGGTGGAGAAGGTCGGTCGTTTGGCGAAGCTCGCGGTCACGCAAGAGCATCAGAGCATGGAAGGTCGCTTCCTGGTGCGTGAGGCACCCCTGTCGGAGTTCAATAAGAATCCGGAGTTTGTCAACACGATGGGGATTGATTCCCACGCGCCGAAGAACTTCAATTTTTACGCACCACCCCCGTTGGATTCGCCCTTGCAGTGGGGCATGTCGATTGATCTGACGACGTGCACCGGGTGCAGTGCCTGCATCATTGCCTGCCAAGCTGAAAACAATATCCCGATTGTCGGGCCCGAGCAGGTGAAAAACGGGCGGGAGATGCATTGGATGCGGGTGGACCGTTATTTTGTCTCCGAAGATTTCAACACGGACAAGGTCGGGCCCTGGGCAAAGGCGGACCCGGTCTACGCGGTCGATCCGGAGGCAGTGACTCAACCGGTGACGTGCATGCATTGCGAGAACGCGCCCTGCGAAACGGTGTGCCCGGTCAATGCAACGGTTCACAGCGAAGAGGGTCTCAATGTGATGGCCTACAACCGGTGCATTGGCACCCGGTATTGCGCGAACAACTGCCCCTACAAGGTGCGGCGATTCAATTTCTTTGATTACAACAAGCGGGATGTGCTCACCCGGTCCGATTTTCTCGGGATTGGGAACCTCTACTTCGGGCCGCTGGGCAAGAAAGGATCGCCCACTGCAGTGAAAATGCAGCGGAATCCGAACGTGACCGTGCGGATGCGCGGGGTGATGGAAAAGTGCACGTTTTGCGTGCAGCGGATCGAAGAGGCCAAAATCAAAACATTGGTCAAGGCTCGTGATTCCGACCGGACGCTGGTGCCGACCGATTCGTTCCAGACGGCCTGCCAGCAGGCATGCCCGACCGATGCGATTGTTTTTGGAAACATTCGTGACGAGGCCAGTGCGGTGAGCAAGCGGAAGCAACTACCGCACGATTACGCGATGCTGAATTACCTCAACATCGGCCCCCGCCTGACTTACCTGGGGCGCATTCGGAATCCGAACCCAAAGATGCCTGGGGCCGACCGGGTGGGAATGAGTTCGCTCAAGGATGTCCATCACCATGGTGGCGGGGGCTACGGCGAAAAACCTTCTGACGGGAAACACTAATGGCCAACCAGACCGCAACCGACTATTTCGGGCCGGCCCACGGCAACAAGATGGAGCGTAAGCCGCTCGTGGAGAACGGGCGCGGATCGGCATGGGTGACCGAGCACGTCGCGAACATTACCGAACGGAAAGCACCAATTTGGTGGTGGATTTCCACGGCGGTGACCGGGCTGATTGCGTCGCTGGTGCCGATTTCCCTGCTCTATCTCGTAGTTACGGGGGTGGGGGTTTGGGGTTTGAATCATCCGGTTGGCTGGGCCTGGGATATCACCAACTTCGTCTTCTGGATCGGGATTGGTCACGCCGGAACGCTCATTTCCGCGATTCTTTTTCTAACGCGTCAGAAGTGGAGGACGGCGGTCAACCGCTCGGCGGAAGCCATGACCATCTTCGCGGTGATTTGCGCGGGGATTTTCCCGGCGTTCCATGTCGGGCGGGTCTGGATGGCATGGTTCCTGGCACCGGTGCCCAACGCCAACGCTATTTGGCCGAACTTCAAGAGCCCGCTGCTCTGGGATGTTTTTGCGGTTTCTACCTATTTCACGGTGTCCCTGATTTTCTGGTATGTCGGCTTGGTTCCTGACCTGGCGACGTTCCGGGACCGGGCGAAGTCCAAGATCAAAAAGTTCTTCTATGGGCTGCTCTCTTTGGGGTGGCGTGGAGGGAACCGGCAGTGGAGGCATTACGAAAAGGCCTACTTAATTTTCGCGGGCATTTCGACCCCGTTGGTGCTTTCGGTTCACTCGGTGGTTTCCTTCGATTTTGCGACCTCTGTCATTCCGGGCTGGCACACAACCATTTTCCCGCCTTATTTTGTGGCGGGAGCTATTTTCGGTGGATTTGCCATGGTTTTGACCCTTTTGATTCCGGCCCGCTGGATTTTCGATCTGAAGGATGTGGTGACAGACAAACACATCGACAACATGGCCAAGATTGTTTTGCTGACCGGATCGATCGTCGGTTACGCCTACCTGATGGAGTTATTTATTGCCTGGTATAGTGGCAACCCGTTTGAGCAGTGGGCCTTCTTCCGGAACCGGATAGCCGCACCTGGGTTCTCGGAAAACCCGGCTCCGTATTGGTGGGCGTATTGGGCGATGATGTTCTGTAACGTGATTGCCCCGCAACTTTTTTGGTTCAAGGCGATCCGGAAAAATCTTGTCGCCGTGCTGATCATTGTCATGTTCCCGAACATTGGGATGTGGTTTGAACGGTTTGTGATCATTGTCACGTCGATCCACCGGGATTTCCTGCCCTCGTCCTGGGGTTATTTCACACCGACGATTTCCGATATCAGCCTTTTCGTCGGAACGATCGGGTTGTTCCTTTTCCTGTTTTTGCTTTTCATTCGTTACCTTCCCATGATCACGATGTTTGAAGTCAAAACCGTGCTGCCGGAGGCGGATCCTCACCATCACGCGCCCAAGAGCGTCACTCAGCCATGAGCGAGACAGTTCAACAGGGCAAACTTTGGGCGATCGGCGGTGAGCTGGCTTCTGCGGCGGAGCTGTATGAAGCGGCCAAGAAGGTTCGTGCCCTTGGATTCAAGCACTGGGATGTCTATTCTCCGTTCCCGGTTCATGGGATGGACGCCGCCATGGGGTTGGGACCTTCTCCTGTTTCAAAGCTGTCGCTTCTTGGCGGGATTACCGGAGGGTTGACCGGGTTCGTGCTCGTTTATTATACCGGCTATCTTGATTACCCGCTGATTGTGCAGGGCAAGCCGTTCTTTGCGTTTGAGCCGACCTTTCCG
>CALFVM010000258.1 GCA_937928665.1 uncultured Candidatus Methylacidiphilales bacterium | reverse complement strand
CTTCAAGCCAACAGATTTTGACATATCGATCCTTCGGTATTCTGAAAAGTGAGTTGGATAGGGAACCGGAAACAGCCTTCCAGGTCAACGCTTTTTTCTCACGCCTCAGAACCGATTTAAATCTCCACCACCCGCAGCGGCATCCCTGTATCCGGTAACGCCTTCTCAAACCGTTCCCGATCCAGAGCCTCACGCATCGCCCGAAGCGAACGGTAGTGCAGCCGCAGCATCCGCCGCAGGTCGGCATCCACCCCTTCCCATCCGGTCGGATCAAACCGAAGCCGGGCAGCCAGAAGATTCCTTAACCGATAAACCGGCAGATAATGCCTCGACTCAAGTGCCTCCCGGATCGCCAGGAAAAGGTCCAACGCGTCGGACCAGTCCCCGCCGCGCAGAAGGAGCCTTCGAAAATCGAGCAGCCGATCGATCTCATCGGTGGGGGCCGCCAACAGCAGTTCCTCCACGATGGCCGCCGCTTGGCTCCGCCACGGATCGATGGGGTGAGGCACTGCTTGGTCGGAAACGTTCTTCATCTGACCGAGAAGGCTACGTCAAGTGCGACTCATTCGCAAGTAATTCTTTCTCCCGCTCTCCCCGCTGCCCTCGGCTCAACCCCCGCCCGTCGCCCGCCGATACTCCACCTCAGCCATCGGCAACATCTGATAGATCGCACTCAGCCGGTTTTCGTCGGCCGGATGGGTGCTGAGCCACTCCGGAGGCCGTCCGCCCCGGCTCTGCGCGTATTGGGCCATGCGCCGCCAAAATCCGAGTGCCTCCTTTGGATCGTAACCCGCCCGTGCCATATACCGAAGGCCAATCTGGTCCGCTTCGATCTCCTGGTTCCGGCTGAAAGGCAGTGCGACAAACAGCTGGCTACCCACACCGAAAGCCGCCAAAGCCAACTGAGTCGTCCGCTGCTCCTGCTGTTGCAGGGCAATGGCGAGCGTCTGCCCGCCGAGAGCCAGCGCGGCCTGCTGGGAAAACCGTTGCGCGCCGTGCCGAAGGGTCACGTGCGCCAGCTCATGCCCGAGAACCGTGGCCAGCCCAGCATCATTCTCCGTAATGGGCAGGATGCCCGTGTGAACTCCGATCTTGCCGCCCGGCAAGGCGAAGGCGTTTGGACTTGGATCTTCAAAGACCACCACTTCCCATCGGGCCGTCGGCACATTGACCTGCTGGATCAAGCGGGTGACCACCCGCTGAACCTGGGCGTTTACTGTCGGGTCGGTCGAAACTTTGCCCTGACGTTTGAGATCGTTAAAGGCCTGCGCTCCCAGGGTGGCCTCCTCCGTTGGTGAGAGCAGAATGAATGCAGACTTGCCGGTCTCCGGGATGTGAACACACGCCGCCAGAACAACCAGCCAAAGACAGGCCCAGACCGCAAAGCCCAAAAAACGTCGGCGTTCAGACCCCACGAAGGTCATAGCTTTGCAGTGCGTGTTTGAGGGAGACATCGGATCGGAGGTGGATGGTTTGCCAGCCCATCCCAGAAGCTGCTAAGACGTTAGCTTCCAAATCGTCGATAAACAAGGTCTCGAATCGGTCGGCCTTCAACCGCTCCAACGCGTGATCGTAGATCGCCCGTTCCGGTTTCACACAACCGACCCGGCAGGAGTAGATCTTTTCCCGGAAAACCGGAAAGAAATCATGCCGCGCTTCCAAAAACTCAATGTGGGCCTCGGAAATATTCGACAACAATCCTACCGGATAATACTCGGCCAGGCACCGCGCCATCCGGATGTGTTCTTCGATCGGCGCAAAAATATCGCACCAAATTTCCTGCAGCTCCGCGGGCGTGCCCCGGAACCGGAACGCCTCGCATTGCTCCGAAAAAAAAGCCTCGGTCGTCATCTCCCCCCGTTCATACTTCACCAGGCGGGAATGATCCCGGTAGGCCAAGTCATCCACTTCTTCCCGCGTCAATTCCGAACGCTGCGCCAGCCGATGAAGGGCCAGCCCGTAATCGAAATCGATCAGGACCTTGCCCAAATCAAAAATGATCGTGGAAATCTTCATCCCCTCAGACTCCCACCCGCACTTCCGCCTGGGCCCGGATCTCGTCCCAGAACCGGTCCAGTTCCTCTTTCGCCTCGGCCTTGACGGACGGCAAGCCGTCCGCTCCATCCACCTCCCGCCGGACAAAAAAGTAAAACTTGATCTTCGGCTCAGTTCCCGAAGCCCGCACCGCCATCCTGGCCCCACCGGCGAAATGAAACAGCAGCATCAACTCTCTCGGGATCGGCTTTCCATCCGCATCTGTCTGAGGATCGTCCTGGAAGTTTTGCACCCGTTCCAAAGCCCGGCCTCCCAAGGAAGACGGTGGGTCGGCTTTGAAGCTCTGGACCAATTTTTGAATCTTGGCCGCCCCCTCCGCCCCTTCAAAGGTCAGGGTCCCCAGCCGTTCCAGATAAAAACCATGTCGAAGATAGAGTTCATCGAGAACATCCAATAGCGTCTTTCCCTCTGAACGGGCAAACGCTGCCGCCTCGGCCAGAGCTAAGACCGCCGCGTTGGCGTCTTTGTCCCGGGCGAAGTCTCCCGTCAGATAGCCATAGCTTTCTTCCCCGCCGAAAACAAAAAACGTGCTCCGTTCCAGCAACCGTTCCCGCCAGGCCCCATCATCGAGGTCACCCCGCCCTCCGGCCTGCTTTTCATAATCGAGCAACTTTTCCCCGATGTACTTGAACCCGGTCAGGGTATCAATGCACTTGACCCCGTGGGCCTTGGCGATG
>CALFVM010000257.1 GCA_937928665.1 uncultured Candidatus Methylacidiphilales bacterium | reverse complement strand
GGTGGAGGTGGTGCGGACGGGGGAGAGTGTGAAGTTGTATCGGGGCATGGATTTGTTGGTGGAGGTGAGGCGGGTGGGAGGAGAGGGATTGGGGTGGCGACCCGAGGGGACAGTGTTTGGGGGTGACGGGGCGGGTTGGTGGTTGCGGGCAAAGGGGATGGAGGTCCGGTTTTTGCGCCCGATATCGGGGGGAGAAGGCGCGCCCATGCGGGTGCCGATAACCGACCTATTGGTGGATATTCGGGGAGGCCGGGAGCGTGTTAGTCTGCCCGGTGTGAAGTTGTTGGATTGGGTGCCGGTGGTAGAAGGGCTGATGGCCAGGTTGGAGTTGGAGGTGCTGCGGGATGGTCGGGTGGTGCGCCTGCGTTCGGAGTCGGCGAGAATGGGGAAGGCAGGATGGGAGGGGAGTTTGACGGTAGAGTTGCTGCCGGGGGATGTGGTCGAGCGTGGTTCTTTTGTCATGGGGGAAGGGGCGGTTGATCGGGATTGGGGTTGGGAGCTGATTGAATTCCGGAGGATGCGGTGATGAGAGCGGGGGCGTTGGCACGGAGGATGGCAGGAGCACTGGAGCGGCATCCGGGCCGACCGGCTCTGGAGGCCTTGGCGCGGGAGTATGCGCTGGCGTGTCAGACGGTGAATGAGCGTTTGGAGAAGTGTGCGGGGTTGTTGGCAGCAGGGAGCGAGCACCAGGCACTGCAGGTGGCGGAGTCGCATCCGCCGGTTTTGGATCAGGTGGCGGAATTGGAATTTGCGCGGATTGACGAGTGGCGGGATCTGTGTGCGGAGGAGGGGTTGCCGGAAGCGGAGCCGCTGGATGTGCGGACGATCCGCCACTTAAACGACATTTACGCTAAGGGTTTGGCGTCGACCCATGCGTTGTACAAAGAGTACCGAGGGGCGATGTTGAGGAAAAACTGGGAAGGGGCGCGGTTGGCACTGGAGCGGATCGTTCAGTTGGACCCGAAAGATCGGAATGCGCGGGCAGAGCTGGCGCGGATGGATGGGAAGGTGTTGCCGGAGGAGACGACGGGAGGGGATGGTAGGGGCACAGAGTTTCCGGGGTTGGCAGATCAGCGGGCGCGGGAATCGGTCCCGGCAGGAAAGGCAGACGCGGTGGAGAAGGCGGCCTCACAGCCACGCCGACTTTCGGGTCCGGAGCTGCGGGAGAAGGCGGGGCAGTGTTTGGAGCGGATGCGCTCGGCAAAACAGGCGGGGGAGCCAGAAGGGGTGTTGGCGGAGGTCACGGCGTTGAAGACCTTGGTAGGTGGGCGTTCGGGGGTATTGACTTCCGAGCAGAGTGAAGAGCGGCATGCCTTGCAAGAATGGGCGAAGGAGGAACTGGAGCGGCGACGGGTGGAGGAGTCGGCGCGGGAGCGTGCACGGGAGCTGGAAGATCGTTTGGTTGAGCTGGAGGGGTGGTTGGCGGAGGGGGAGAAGCGGGATGAGCCCGTTTGGCAGGTGGCCCGGGCGCGGGCAGCCCAGTTGCGGGTGTGGGGTGAGGGGGATTGGGAGCGGTTGAGGGAGTTGGAGGACCGGCTGGGGGCGTTGGAGGCGGGACTGGAGGCGGGCTGGAGCGCGGCGCGGGTGGCAGCGAGAAAACGGAGCCGATCGTTGTGGATGGTGGGTCTGGTGGTGGTGGTGGTGGGTGCGGGGATTTTGTGGCTCAACGGACGAGTTTTGGCGGCGCAGGGGGCGGTGCAGTTGGCGTTGGACCGTGGCGATGTGACGGCAGCACAACGGGAACTGGGTTCGCTGGAGGCGGCGAGTTGGTCGTTTGTCGGGCCTAGAGGACAGTTGCGGAAAAAGATGGAAGAGTTTCGGATGCGGTTAGTGGAGGAGGGAGAGCGGGCGGCGAGGGTGCGGGAATCCCTGGCGGAGCTGGCGCAGGAGGCAGCGCGGGATTTTGCGGGATTGGCATTCCGGCAGGTGGGGCGGCGGTTTGAGGAGTGTCGGGAGGGGTACCGGGGTTTGGCGCAGGAGTTTCGGGACGAATTGGCGGCGAGCTATGCGCGGGTGACGGAGGCATGGGACCGGTTTGTGGAACGGGAGAGGGAGACGAGTGTGCGGCGGCTGGGGGTGGCGTTGTTGGAGCTGGAGGAGATTGTGCGGACGCGGGCAGATTTCCGCCATGATCCGGCAGAGGCGGAAAAGGGGTTGGAAGACTTAAAACCGTTGTTGGCGGAGCTGGCGGATTTTCAGTTGCCGGTGATGGCCGGGTTAGGGTTGCCCGAGGAGACGATTGAGCGGGCGAGGCGGGCGCAGGTTCACGCGGACAGGTTGGCGGCGGAAGTGGCCACGTTGAAGGAGGGAAAACAGCGTTTGCGTGAGGCCACGGGTTTGACGGAGTATCAGGCAGCACTGGAAGCGTTGGCCGGGTCGCAATTTTTGGAATCGGACATTGTGGACGAAGCGCGGCGGGTGGCGCGGCGTGGGCTGAATGAGGAAGGCTTTGCGGCGAGTGCGATCATGCCGGAGAGTCCCGGTTTGTGGAGGTTTGTCCGGGAGGAGACGGCGCGGCCACTGCATCCGGAGAACCCGACAGATCGTGAGCGGTCGTTGTATTTGGCGTTGCGGGATGAGGTGGATTTGAGGGACATTCACAGGTGTGTGGTTTCGCCGCTGCCGCCCGGTCAATCGGGGGCGGAGCGGACGATTTTCTCGCGCGGTCAACCAAAGCGCCGGGATTCAACGATCAGTGATGCGGTCGTGCGGAGCGAGTGGGCGGCGGAGTTTTATGATCCGGCACGGCATCCATCGACGATTCAATTTGAGGCGAGCCCGATCGGATTTAGTTTTGTGACGCGGCGACCGGGGGATTTGCGTTTGGTGGAAAGTTCGCTGTCGGTCGAATCGGATTTGTTCCGGCGGATTGGTTTGGAAGAGTGGGTAGACCGGGCATCAGGGCAGTATCGAATGCCGGTGTTGCGATTGTTGGATCAGGTTCGGTCGGAGCCTTCGGCGAGTCCGTTGTTTGTCAGCCACGTGTTTTTGCGATTGATGGAGCTGGCCTCAGAGCGGCCGGAGGCGTGGGGGATTCAATTGAGTCCGTCGTTGCAGGAGCAGGCGCGGGAGTTGAGGACGGCCTTGAGTCTGGCGGTGTTGCCATCGGACTGGATGGTGCCCAGGCGGCGGGAGATGTATGAGGCTCGTTTGAAGGAGATTTTGAACCGGGGGCGGGGGCGATCCTTCCAGCGCGAGGCGGATGTGTTGCGGGCTTATTATGGGGCGGCGGCCCGGGCGGGCTTTATGTTTACCGGTCATGCGGGGTTGAGCGGGGAGGTGAATGCGAGCCCGCGGAGCGGGGGTGCGTTGGAGTTATGGGGGCTGGAAGCGGTGAGTTTGCGCCCGGCACTGCTCTACCGGCGCGAGAGGGTGGGGGATAAATGGGAGCAGGTTCGTGAGCCACAGCCCCTCACGCCGTTGTTTGCGA
>CALFVM010000256.1 GCA_937928665.1 uncultured Candidatus Methylacidiphilales bacterium | reverse complement strand
TGCCGCTGACGGAGGTAGACAAAGATATTTCCCGGGCCGGGCGAAAGAAAACCAAGGCCACGAATCACCCCGGATCGCCGATCCACCTCGACTTTGGCCAGGCTCGGCGGAACTTCAAAGGCCGCACCGGCTGTTTCTTCCTTCAACACGGTCTGCATCATGTCACCCCAGACCGGCAGAGCCGTGCGGGAGGCGAGTGCCTGGTTACCAATCGGAGTGGACCGGTCGAATCCCACCCAAACCCCCGCAACCAGCGCGGGCGTGTAGCCGACAAACCACGCGTCCCGGAGTCCGTCGGAATAGCCCGTCATGCCCACCACCGGTGCCGGCAGGCTGTAATTCTGACGAAGGAACGACGCTGTGCCGTCCCGGACCACCGACTGCAACGTCAGCGTCATCTGTTGGGCCGTCAACTCATCCATCAAGCGCCGCGCCGACTTCTTTTCCTCCTGCACATAAAGGTTCTGGCCTTGGTCATTGGTCACCCGGACCACCGTGTGCAGAGGCACCTGCTCACCTCCGTTGCTCATGGCCTGATAAAGGGAGGTCACTTCCAAAAGCGACAGAGCTTGGAGATCCCAGAAAGTATTGGCCGGCGTGCTCGACTGCGGTGCTCCGGCCCGTGCCAGCCAGTCCTGGAAGTTTTTCACCCCGATCTGGCGCGCAACCCGCGCGGCCGCTGCCCGGTTCGACAAGGCCAGAGCATCCTGGGCGGTCAAAAAGCGGCGCCCAAGATCCCGCTGCGGATCTCCTAACCCTTGCTCGGTGCTTTGGCCGAACGATTTTGGATCGACAAATGATGCATTGATCATCGATGCCGGATGCAGCCCAAGCTTCTCAAACCCAAGCGCATAGAGAAACGGCTGCAGCAGAGCTCCATTCTCCCGCCGGGCCATCCGCGCCCGGTCAAAGGGCGTCTGAAGAAAGTTTCGCCCGCCAATGTACACACGGATCGCCCCCGTCCCCGATTCCGCCACCAGAGCAGCCGCTTGCAGTGCGCCGTCCTCAAAGGATTCAACCTCTCTCAGCTTCTTCAATTCCCCTTCAATTTCCCGCATCCGCTTCTCCACCGCGGCCTCCACCTGCCGCTGCAACTCGGTGTTTTGAGTCGTGTACACCCGCAGCCCGCCGGGAATCGGATCGTTCTCTCCCAGCCCCAGCACCTGGACTAGTTCGGCCTGGGCCAGAGCCACGAAATAGGTCTGCACACCTGACGGTGCGCGGGGGACCAGTTCAATCCTCTCCCTCAGTGCCGCATGAGCTTCCGCCCGGGTGATAAAACCTTCCGCCTCCATCTTGCGAATGGAGGCGTCACGCCGGGCACGCGCCGCCGCCATGTTGTTCCGCGGCGATGCAGAATTGGGCGACTTCACGATCCCGGCCAGCAGGGCACATTCCCCAATGGTCAGGTCTTGGGCATCTTTTCCAAAATATCCCTTGGCCGCCGCACCGAGGCCGAAATACCCGGTTCCGAAATAAATACGGTTCAAATAATAGTCGAGGATTTCATCCTTGGTGTGGTGCTTTTCCACCCGCAACGCGAGGAACGCTTCCACCGCTTTCCGCTCAATCGTCCGGGAGAAGTCACCCATCAGATGCTTGGACAACTGCTGCGTTACCGTTGACCCGCCCTCGGCCGCCCGGCCCGTCTTCAAATTGATGACCGCGGCCCGCGCCAAACCCTGAACGTCGATCCCCGGATGGCTGTAAAAGCGCTTGTCCTCCACCGCCAGAATCGCATCCCGCATCCGGTCGGGAATCTGTTCCCGGGTTAAAACGATTCGATCCTCCGTAAAAAGCCGCCCGATCACGTTCCCGTCCTTGTCAAAGAACGTCGTGGTCACATCATAATCGTCGAGCTTGCCGAGATCGTAGGTTTGAGCCTTTTGATAGAGCGGTTCCAGGTAGAAGTAAGCGGCAAACCCCGCCGCCACAGCGAGGATCCCACCGAAAATCACCGCTGCGATTGTCAGCCTCCAAAAATGATATCCCCAGCCCTTCATCGGAATCGGATTATAGCCCTGTCTTGCTCAACGCACGAGTTCACCCGGACACGGATTGATCACAGGATAGCCCTTCACACTGCAACTAAGCCCAACCCATACCAAACCCCAAGCCTCAATTTACCGGGATTGCTGACGGAACCCGGTCCTCCTGATTCGTCTCCGGAACCAGCATCTCGGCCGGAGCCGCTTCCTCGATCACCTCTATCTCCGGCCCGATCATCGGCGTGGCAAAATCTTCCTCGGTCACCGGTAAGGCGCGGCGGACCTGGATGGTGTCAGGCGCGGTCGGATCGGCCGCCGTCATCTCCACAAACGTCTCCTCCTCCTCGATGGGTGTTGAATCCAGCGGGGGTGGGACCGCGATGGCCCGCGGCACGGTGGGATCGGGCGCCGCCAGCATGGCGGCCTCCGCTTCTGACGCGAGGACCTCGATGTCCGGCGAAATGGCAATGGCGCGAGGCACCTCATCCCCGGATTCCTCCATCCCGTTGAAAGCGGGAGGCACCCCGCTCTCAACCATCACCGGCTCAGAGTCGGTCGGCCCACCCTCCCCCGTTGCTGTCGGTTCGGGTTCAGGCGGTGGAGGTCCGGACCCGAGCTGCCATGCCATGTTGCCCAAGAGCGCACAACGCCAATATTGACGGAGTGCTTCAACCTGACTGGACGGCTCGGCTTCCGCCCGCAACGACGCGGCGTTCTGATAAATCATCGTCAAAATCGTCGGGTCAGCCCCCACTTGACCTGCCGCCATGATGCCCCGCCGGGCCGAGATATCCGCCGTCGCCAGCATCGCCCCCAAGGCTTCCTTGTTCTTGATCGTCCACTCCAGCTTGCTCGGATCAAACGAGCCGCCCAGCCGGAGGTACTGCTGCTCGAGCATAGCCACCTCGCAATAGTCATTGGCCCAGGCCAACGCGGCAGCCGCATCACTTAAACTCCGGGGCGCGGCTGGTGCGGCCGGAGCACGCGGCGGACCATAAGCCTGCCCGGGAATAAATCCAATCGTTTGGTAGCTGGCCGGTGTGGCCTCTGGATTTTCCGCCAGTTCCCGCTTGCGCCGCTCCCGCTCCCGCATGGCCTCCTGCTGTTCCCAACTCCGTTTCGCATCCCGCAAAACCCGGGAATAGCTGGCCAGGCGCGGATCAAAGATCAGACTTTCCCCCAGCTCATTCGCCCGGGCGCGCAGGCCGAGATTCAAAAATTCAGACAGGGCAAGCTGCGCCGGAATCAATTGCCGCAACCACAGCGAGGCCCGGTCAAACACGGGAATCGGTCGGCGATTGTCCATCGCAAAATACACCGTGGTCAGAAACGTTCCGTCCCGCAGCTCATACGCCGCCCGCGCCAGATTCGCCGCCAACAATTCCTGGGCAACCTGACGCTGCTGCGGCGTGGCCTCGGAACGGGGGCCAAAGGCTTGCCGTGCGACAATCAATGACCCCTCCAGCCGGGCATTCTGTGCGTAAAGCCAGTCCGCTTCCTCGGCCAGAACCAGAGCACTTTGTAACTCATTTTTGTCAATCGAGGGCCGCACCAAACGTCGCACCATGACCTGTCGCAGCCCATTGGCCTCGATCTCCGCGTCGGGAAATTTGAAACTACGGCGGGCGGCCAGAATCCCGTTGAGGCCGCGAGTCAATCCGTTAACCTCACGAAACCTTTCAAAGGCCAAGGCAGGCTGGCCGGAAGCAAAGGCGGCTTCGCCCGACTTGTGCGCGGCAAAAACCTTGCCCCACCACGCCCGTTCCACGACCGAGGCGGTCCGCGGCAGTGTCCCTTCCTTCGGCCAGGTCCGCCGATCGGCCTCCACCCGCGCCCGCTCCTGATCCGCCCGTTCCCGCGCCACCGAGAGCGTCGCCGCACCCAAGGCCGGAGGGTCGGCCAACCGGGGCAAATCCGGCATCTTCCGGCCCAGCACAATTTCGACCGCCTCGTAGAGCGTTTCCACCGGCACACACTCCAGCCCCAAACGATTAGCCAAACCCGGGATGTTCACGCCCCGTCCGCCCGAATAATCGGTCGTCTGAATCTTCGGAATAACCACCCGACGCATCCCGGCTTTCGCCGCCGCCTCCAGTCGCTTGTTCAAGGACGTCACCAAACCGAGCGAACCGTCCGGGTTCAGCCCGCCCAAAACCACTGTTTTATCTGGATAAACCGTCCCCGATGCCGCCGCAATCATCCCCACGCCCATCGCGGCACTATTCCCCTCCGTGTTAAACGACGGCAAACCCGAGACCTTCCACGTCACCCCCTGCCATGTCTGCTGCCAGGCCAAAGCACTGGACAACGCGGCAATCCACAGGTCCGCCCGCAGAGTCGGAGCTTCTGCCGAGCCAGGGGCAAACTCAAACCGGAGAGCTTCAGACCCAGGAGACGACTGTTTTCCCGTCCACCCCAGTTTGAACGTCCCAACCTCAAAAGCTCCCCCCTCCTCAGGCGCCCCCACCAACGGCACCGCCACCTCGAAGGGTTCCTTGCTCTTCCCCAACTCCTGCCCCCAGCCCGGCCCGGGCACCAACCACCCGGCCATCAGACCGACGGCCGCAGCAAATAAGGCCGTCCGAGACCAATTCCTC
>CALFVM010000255.1 GCA_937928665.1 uncultured Candidatus Methylacidiphilales bacterium | reverse complement strand
CTCGCTCTGTTTCTCCCGTGGATTCGTTTGCACCGGCCGGACCCGGGAACAGCCTTGCGCCCGATCGAAGTGGCGCGACAACTGGCCGGGGAGGAGGATGATTATCTGCACGGTTACGTCTGGATGCGGGGGGCGGAATGGTCCGCGTTGGCCCGTGATCCGTTCGGGGGTGTCTCGTTGATTCAGGCCCTTCGGGCACCTGAAATGGGGCCGGGCCCGGGATTGCTGACGGCGGACTGGGCAGCAGCCTTTCTTGGCCCCCCGAAATCCCCTATGCGGGTGATCTGGTTCCTTCCCTCCGCGCTGGCGTTGGCTCTGCTCCTTCTTTTATTGCCCAAGAAACCGGATCCCCGGGTGCTGACGGTCGTCGCCGGGTTGAGTGCGGGCGCTTACCTCGCAGGACGAGCCTGGGCCAACCACACGTGGGCCGACCGGGTGTTGCAGGCCATGGATCTCGGCTCCGGTTGGTGGCTCTCTGTTTACGGGCTCATTCCGCTAGCGGTGCTTGCCGCCGCGCGGGCCGCCGCCGGGCGCAAGGCCAAATGGTGAGTTGTTTTGCCGGCAGCCCAGGCTATTTTTTCGAGATGCGTCTCCGTTCCGCCGCCCTTGCCGGCCTCTGTTTTTTGGCGGTGGCGGCTTCTCTCCGGGCAGCAGATCCTCCTGCAACGACACCGGAAGTGCCGGCAGCCGATAAAGAGGCACTGGCCGACAAGCTCATCCGGATCATGAAACTGGAGGAGTCGATGAACAACTCCCTGGACCGGGTCAAGACAATGGCTGAGAATCAGACTAATCTTCTGGCCGAGCGAATGGGCGTTGATTTGTCCGACCCGGAAGTGGCCGAAGTCATCCGGATGCGCGTCCTTGAGTTGGTTTTGAGCCAATACCGTTGGAACACGCTCCGTCCGGCTTTCGTGAAAATCTACGCCGAACTTTTCACGGAGGAAGAACTCAAAGGCCTGGTTGAGTTTTACAGCTCGCCACTTGGCCAGACCCTTCTGGAAAAACAAGGTGAACTCGTTCGGCGGTCCACGGATGTTTCCCAGCAAAAGGCGGCTGATCTCTTACCTCAGATCGAGCTGATTGTCGTCGATGCCCGCATCAACGCTTTGAAAGGCAAACCGGTCCGGCAAACGGGTCCGAGCGTCAGCACGACCCCATGAGTCGGGATTCGAGCCTGCCTGTGTTGGTTCACGCCGATTGCCTCGATTGGCTTCCCTCCCTCCCGGAAGCCTCAGCCCAACTGATTGTCGCCGATCCTCCGTATTTTCGCGTTCAGCTCGACACGCCTTGGGACAATGTGTGGCCGGATGAACGCGCTTATCTGGACTGGTCGGTCCGGTGGCTCCAGGCCGCGGCCCGGGTCCTGCGTCCTGACGGGCTTCTCTATCTCTTCGGCCAGCCGGGCAAGCGGGAACAGGCGTTCCTCCGCCTCATGCCTTTGGCCTGCACGGTCCTGGCGTTTCACGACCTCATTGTCTGGGACCGGGTCGTCGGAGCCAACGAGCGTCGCGATTCCTTTACGCCCTGTTACGAAATGATTCTCGTGCTCCGGGGCGGAGAGGGGCCTCCTTACTTTGACAAGGACGCGGTTCGTGAACCCTATGATTCCGAAACCATCGCCATCTATCTCCGGGACAAACGCTACAAGGATGCCGACGCCCGACGTGCCCATTTGGCCAAGGGCAAGTTTGCCACCAATCTCTGGCGGATTCCTTCGCTCAAAGGGATGTCCAGTGAGAAAGTCGGGCATCCGTCCCAGAAACCCATCGCGCTGATCGAGCGGATCATTCTCTCCGGTTCCCGGGCCGGGGATTTGGTGATCGATCCATTCCTGGGTTCCGGCTCTACAGCCGTCGTTGCCGCACGGCACCGACGGCGGTTTGCCGGGTGCGACAGTCATGCGCCTTATGTGGAAATGGCGCGGAAGCGGATTGAGTCCACTGGCGAAGAGGCGTCCGCCTCAGGCTGCCGCGGAGGATGACCGCCGGGGCGGGAGGTCAAGAGGCTTTGATGGATTCGATCAGTTTGGCCAGGCGACGACCGTATTCGACGTAGGTGTCGAATTGTTTGTCTCCGTCGGAGGTTGAGTGCGGGTCGTGATAAACCGCGCCCATGTGAGGCTCGATGGAGATGCCTCCAGAGTAGCCGCTTTGGATCAGGTCTTCCAGAATCGGTTTGACGTCACCTTCGCCATCGCCGGGGAAACAGAACTGGGTTTTCCTTTCCGCCGCGTCCCACACCCCGTCCTTGATGTGGACATAGGCAATGTGGTCTTTGACGTGTTGGTAAAATTCCAGAGCCGACTGTTTCGGCCAGGGTTCCGGCTTGGTCCGGTCATCGGCGAAAACCGGGTTGCCAGTGTCGAAAACAAGCTTGAGCCCGGGCACCTCCTCCAGCAGGCGAAGGGTGAAGGTCCAGCCCATGCCGCCGTAATTCATGCAGTTCTCATGAAGCGGGACAAGACCTTCGCCCTCGAACATCTTGACCAATTCACGCAAACGCCGGAACCGCTCAGCGTCCATCTGGTCAACCTGATCTTTGAGGACGGCGAAGCTCATGATCCGGATGAATTTGGTGTTAAGCCGTTTCATCCGCGGAATGGCCCGCCGGGTCTCCTCGCGGGAGGAATCGAAGGGCTCGTTGATCTGCTTGCCCCAGTTGGCGATCTTCGAGGAGAAGCAGTAAACGTGAATCCCAGATTCGTCGAGGGCACGGGCGACCTGTTCGAACTCGGCCTCGGGCAGGTCATGCGCGTTGGCGGCCGGGGCGTCGCCGATCTGGACATCGCGAAGCTCCAGCTCGGTCCAGCCGAGAGTGTGGTGGGCACGAATTTGGGTATGGATATTTTTGCCTGCCTCGTCGGCGATTCCGGTGAGAAACATGGGGGGGCTCCTTGGCGAGGTTGTTTTAACAGAGTGACTCCCGGATCGATTCGGGGCAAGTGAAAAAACAAACACGTGTTAGGTCAAATGTGGCTCCTCAAAACTGGCGCTTAGTTTTGGGAAATCAGGCGGTCGGGAACTCGGCATTGGTAAACACATTTTGGACATCGTCGTGGTCCTCCAGCCGCTCAATCAGTGCCATCACTTTTTGGGCCGTCTCCGGATCGCCGATCGGGTTGGGCGTTTCCGGCACGAAAATCAATTTACCCTCCTTCGCGGTGAACCCCTTCTCTTTTAAGGCTGTTTCGGTGGCGTAAAACTGGTCGGCAGCGCAGAGCACCTCGACCCCGCCGTCCACCGAGCGAACGTCCTCGGCGCCGGCTTCAATCGCCGGTTCGAGCAGGGTTTCCTCGGTTGCGCCTTCAAAAAAGAAAAACCCTTTGCGCTTGAACATCCAAGCGACCGAGCCGATGGCTCCCAGGTTCCCGTTCTGGCGGGTGAAAAGGGCCCGCATCTCGGCCGCCGTGCGGTTTTTGTTGTCCGTGGCGGTCTCGACCAGGACCGCGGTGCCCCCGGCTCCGTAGCCTTCATAGGTGATTTCTTCCAGGGCTCCGCCTTCCAGTTCGCCGGTCCCTTTTTTGATGGCCCGATCGATATTGTCCACCGGCATGCTCTCGGCCCGGGCCGCGGCAATGGCGGTGCGTAGGCGTGGATTGAAGTTTGGGTCCCCGCCGCCCAACCGGACCGCAACTGTGATCTCTTTGGCGAGTTTACTAAAGAGCTGACCTCGCTTGACGTCTGCCGCGCCCTTGGCGCGTTTGATTTGGGACCAGTGACTGTGACCTGCCATGAAACGATACAATGGACTGCCGGGGCGATTGTCAATCGACGGCCTTCCCCGATAGACTTGCCGATGATGGACGCCCCGGAAGAAGCGGCCTGGTTGCAACGGGCGGCGGAAGGCGATGAGTCCGCTTTTGTTTTGTTGGTCGAAAAGCACCAGGACCGCGTCTACGGAACCGTCGCCCGGATGCTGGGCCAGGACCACGTGTCCGAGGCCGAGGACGTGGCCCAGCAAGTTTTTCTCCGGGTCTTCCGTGCAGCCGGTCGTTACCGGCCCGAGGCCAAGTTCACCACCTGGCTTTTCACCATCTGCCGGAACTGCGTCTGGACCCATCTGAAAAAAGCAGGTCGATGGCACCGGGACGAGCCGGTCTCCGGGGAGGATGGAGGAGAGCTTGACCCACTGGACGCCTTGCCTGATCCGGAGGCAGCCGACGCCGCTTCCGGTATGCTCCGCAAGGAAATGGTCGGCACTCTGGAGAAGGCCATCGCCGAACTGCCGGAGAGCCAGCGCATGGCTCTGATCCTTCGCCAGTATGAGCAGCTTGACTATGAGGAGATCGCCCGTGTCCTGGACCAATCAGTTCCCGGCGTAAAATCCCTCCTCTTTCGCGCCCGGACCCGGCTCCGGGCCGCCTTGGATGAGTATTTGCAGGGCACTTGATTTTTCAGCAACTTTTCTGTCCGTTACCGGTTTCATCATCAACGACATGAACGATAAGCGCGACCCATTGGATGCCCTCCTCAGGGAAATTCCCGCACCGTCCACCCCGCCGTGGTTTGCGGCGAAGACTGTGGCCCGCCTGCGGCGCGAGCGCAGGATCGGGTCAGGCTGGCGTTGGCTCCGCTGGGCCGTTCCTGTTTCCGCCTGCGTGCTGGCACTTCTGCTGGTTGTCGGCACGCCTCATCAGCCTGCTGTCCCGCCGCGCGTGGCAATCGACCATGCCGTGGGGAGTGCCGATGACGAACTGGTGGCTGCTTTGGAAGAATTTGTCGCTTACGTGGAGGAGCAAGATCAATGGCCGCTCGAATTAGCCGGATCATCGCAGCTGTCCTGGTAACAGGCCTTGGCGTGGCACCGTTGAACGCACAACCGGGTGGACCCGGTCCGCGTCGCAGCCCGGACCGGGAGGTCTCGGAAAGACGCACGCCCGGCGAAAAACGGGAGGGTCCGCCGCGTCGCCCCGGCGGTCCACGCGCTGATTCAGGCCGCCTGTTCGGCCCTGGCTTCCTCGGTGGGCCTGAATTCGATCGGATGCTTCGGCTGGCTTTCAGCTCGGAGGAAGATGTCCGCGCCGCTATGGAACAAATCCCCGGCCTGGCAAACGAGGGGCCGGAGGAACGCAATCGGATGCTCCGGCGGCTGGAGAGCTTTCGCCGGATGCTTCGGGAGCAGGCACTGCGGGCTGCCGCGGAACTAGACCTGACGGTCGCTCCGGACCGGGAACGTGAGTTCGTTGAAAGTTATTGGCGGGCAAGAGCATCTGCCGAACGAACCTTGCGGGAAGAAATGGAACCGCGCCGCCGCCAGCTCATGGAGCGGATGGAGCAGGAACTGAAAGAAAAGTTCGGAGCCCGATAAAGCGTTGCAGCTCGGGCATCAACCGGGCGACTATGTGACAAAATGGAAAATAGATGATCAACCCTTGCGCATAAGAGAACCCAACGTAGTCTAATGGCCGTATGAAAAAGATCACCCTGTTGGCCCTCGCGGGCATTGTCCTAGCTTCCCCATTCACCCTCACCGGCCATGCCTCGGTCGGCTCCTTGGAAAAGGATGCCCGCCAAGGTCAGTGCTCCGGCGGCGGCTGCGGCGGCAAAGAGAAGAGCAAAGACAAAGAAAAGACCGACGAAAAGCCCAAGGCCTGAGCTTTTGGCATTTTCCCTACAACTGCGGGGTGCCGAGCCCCGCAGTTTTTTTGTGTCTGGTGAGCTTCCTGTCCATCTGTCAACGGTTGCGCAAGTTGACAACAGTCGAAAGTGCCGGCTACGTTTTATCCATGAAAATCATCCCGGTCCTGGCATGTGTTGTGGCGGCTCCAGTCTTGGGCTGGGCGCAATCGGGCAGTTTTGAAGCTCAACAGTCCCGGCCTGATCCCCGGCAGCCGGTGGAAGTCGAACGCAAAGGCCCTCCCATGGACGGGAAACCGGTCCCGACTGGCATCATCTACATGATGTCCAAAGATGGGCTTCAAATCATCAATCCGGCCGCGCCGATGCGCTATGGAGTAGGCCGAGAAGTTCTTTCTGAAACCACGACCCCCAAGGCGATTCCCGGGACCGTGACCGATGACCCGAAACCGCTGGGCGGTATCCGGTTCTTTGGTTGGCTTTTTTGACGCCAGCTTTGCAACTGGCTGCCGGGTCACGGCCGACGTCTCTTCAGCAAGGAATCGACCCAGGGAAGCGGCGGGTGATCCTGCCAGGTCTTTCTTTCCGTCCGGCGCGTCGTGTGCTATTTCTCACGAATGGATGAACTCCAATTGCTCGCTGCAGCCCTTGGCTTGGCCGCATTTGCCGGTATTAATCTTTATCTGACGGTCTTTGTCGTCAGTGCCTCCATTCAATTTAACT
>CALFVM010000254.1 GCA_937928665.1 uncultured Candidatus Methylacidiphilales bacterium | reverse complement strand
TGCCTTCACTTTGCAAACGGGGGAAGAGGGGATCGATACGGTTCATGGCCAGCGTAGTCCAGCAACGAGCCGGAGACCGTGGAGTGTCACGCGCGGATCGACGATGTCAATTTCCGGCATGCCGCGAGCAATGAGACCGCCCTGGCCTCCGGTGGCCACGACCGAGGCCAGGGGACCGAGTTCGGCGGCGATTCCCTGAAGGATTTCCCGGATGAGGCCGCGGTAGCCCCGGACCGTGCCGATGCGCATGGCTTCTATGGTGCTGCGTCCGATGTTGCGCCGGGGCTCTGCCATGCTGAGGCGGGGAAGGAGCGCGGTGCGTTGGTGGAGATATTCGGTCATGGCATTGAGTCCTGGGGCAATGACGCCACCGAGGTAACCCCCATCGGCGGCCATGACGTCAAAGGTGGTGGCGGTGCCGAAGTCGATGACGACGCAAGGGAGAGGGAAAGAATGGGCGGCGGCAACCGCATTGGCCAGGCGATCGGCACCGATCTGGGCGGGGCGGGGATAGTGAATCGGGATGCCAAGCGGTGATCGGTGGGAAAGTTGCTCGATCTCGGTCGGCTTCCAGGCTCGGGCAGCGGGCCGGGAGGCGGCGGGAACGACCGAGGCCAGGACGACCCGGTGATCGGGATGATCCTTTTTGAGCTGGTGAAAGAAGGCGGCGTCGAGGCTCCGGGTCGGCACCGGTTTGCGGAGGCGGATGGTGCGGTTTTGAGCGACGGCGACTTTGGTGAACGTGTTGTTGACGTTGATGAGGAGAAAAGGCCCGGGCATGTGAGCCGAAAGGTTGCCCGGCTGGGTTTCGGGTGAAAAGGATGCTTTTGACCCGGGGGACGGTTCCGGTTAGGACCGTGCGGGATGAATCATCTGACCGATTACTCCGCACTGCTTTGGGTGCGGCTGGGGGGCGGGCGGGGTCAGGCGGCCCGGGAGGGTGCGAGCGGTCCGGGGGAGTGGGTGTTCACGTTTGATGATGGTCCGGAACCGGGTCCGACCCAAGCGGTGGCCGACGCGCTGGAGGCAGCAGGGGGCCGCGGGACGTTCTTTGTCATTGGGGAGAAGGTTAGACGGGAACCCGCCCTGGCGCGGGAGCTGGTGGCGCGGGGGCACCGGGTGGAAAATCACTCGATGAGCCATGCACGGTGTTCGCGGCTCGGGCTGAAGGCTTTTCTTGCGGAGTTGAACGACTCGAAAAAGCTGATTGAAGATGTGACAGGTGCCGAGGTGCGATGGTTTCGCCCACCGTTCGGGGCGTTGCGCCGCGGGCAGGTGGATGCGGTGGTCGGTGCCGGGATGCGGGTGGCGTTTTGGAATGTCAATCCCAAGGATTGGATGGGTGCGGGTGCGGCGATCCTGGCGGGTCGGCTGGAACGGGCCCGGGCGAAGCGGCCCTTGGTCGTGATGCATGACCGGTTGCAATCGGTAGGACCGGCGTTGCGTTTGTTTTTTGAGCGGAGAGACGACGTCCGAGCTGTGGTGTTGGATTGATTTCGCTTGGCCGAGCTGCCCGCAGGAGCCTACGTTGATGAGAAGCATGGCGAGCTTACACAAATGGGGGGCGATGGTCGCAGTCGTCATGATTTCGGCCGGGTGCACTGTTGGGCCCGAGTATGAAACGCCGCCCATGGTGATGCCCGCCGCTTACCGACAGGCGGACCGCGTCGCCGGGTCCACTGCGGGCGATGCCCCGTGGCAGAAGGTGTTTCCCGACCAAACCCTTCAGGGATTGATTACGACGGCACTGCAAGGCAACCAGGATTTGGCGGCAGCGGCGGCGCGAGTGGACCAGTTTCAGGCCAGGGCACGACAGCAGGAAGCCGCGCTCTATCCCCAGATCGGTTTGGGTGGCAGTTCCGGGATTCAGGGTGTCGGCGGTGGACCGCCCCTGGCCCAGCGCGGCGGGGTGGGCAGCTACGGGTTGGCGTTGCAGATGAGTTGGGAAGCCGATCTTTGGGGACGGCTGCGGCGGTTGAATGAATCGGCCCGGGCCCGTTTCGCCCAGCAGCAGCGGTTGATGGATGCCGTGCGGGTTTCCTTGATTGGCCAGGTGGCGCAAACCTATTTCGTGCTGGGCGGCCTGGAGGAACAACTCAAGGTCGCCCAGGCCGCCATCTCGGCCCGGGAACGGGCACTGTCGATTGCCGAGGCTAGGAAGGAAAATGGCGCGATCTCCGGGCTGGACCTGCAGCGGTTTGTCGCCGACGTCGCTTCCGCTCGGAATCAAAAGGCGGCGATCGAGCGCGGAATCGCCCAGACGGAAAACCTGCTCAACCTGCTCCTCGGACGAAACCCCGGTCCGGTGGCGCGAGGGAAAGACCCCTTGCGACCGCCCGCAGCGGGAAGCCTGCCAGTTGGGCTGCCTTCCGAGCTTCTTCGGCGGCGCCCGGACATCCTCGCAGCTGAGCAGGGGCTGATTGCAGCCAACGCGGAGATCGGGGCGGCTATTGCGAACCAGTTTCCGCAACTGACGCTGGGCGCGTCCGTGGGGCTAAGTACGCCAGATTTATTGCAAACCGTGGGCGGCCTGCTCCAGATCGACCAATATGTGTTCGATGGCGGCGCCCGTGCGGCGGAGGTGCAGCTTCGCCGGGCCGTCTTCCGCGAGGCGCACGCGGCCTATACCAAAACGGTCCTTGGGGCGTTTCGTGAAGTGGAGGATGCACTGGTGGCCTTCCGGACGTTCCGCGAGCAAATGACCCAACTGGAGCTGCAGGCAAAATCGTTGAGCACGGCAGTTGAGTTGGCCCAAGTCCGCTATGAATCAGGGCGTTCCGGTTATTTGGAAGTGGTTAACGCACAGCAGGAACTCTTTGCGGCCGAGTTGGCACTGGCCAATGCCCGGGCGCAGTGCGCCGTTGCCTATGCCGCCGTCTATCAGGCAGTCGGGGGCGGGTGGGAATTGCTTGAGCCGACCCTGAAGGTCGAGGCAGGCGCATCGAGGGCACGCCCGGCGGCCGTGTTACGCCGCTGAGGGTGAGGAAAGTTGAAAAGAGGGGGCGCGGGTGGCGCGGTCGATGGCGGACGTTACCGGGTAGTCAACGGGCGGGTGGGGAAGCCGGGATGGGTTTCTGAGCGACGGAGGCTCCATCGATCCAGCGGGGCAGGATCCGGACGTCCTGGGGGATGGGGCTAGGGCCGATTTCATGGTGACGGAGGAGTTGGTCGAGGATACCGACGGCAGTAGCTCCAACAGCATCGGGGTCGTCACGCACCTGGGCGATGTGTCCGGCAGGTTGGCCGGGATCCTGCAGAGTGACCAGGGCGCAGGTGTTCGGTATGGTTTGTCCCAGGCGGAGGAGGTGGTCCCGGCTGCCACTAATGAAGTCAATGATGGCGTCCGGCTTATGGCGGTTGAACCAGGTGT
>CALFVM010000253.1 GCA_937928665.1 uncultured Candidatus Methylacidiphilales bacterium | reverse complement strand
TCCATCGACCAATGGGGTAATGCCGAGTTTGGATTCTTCAATCGCTTTGCGGATCGGGTCCACATTGGCGGCGTCCCACGGCTGAATCACGATCAAGCGCGGTTCCGGCGTGGTGATCCCGGCCAATTCCCTTAACCGCATCGGCGTCCCGTAGGCGTCCACTCGGATTCCGTCCACCAATTGCGGCGAGGCTTTCCCAGTGCGGACGGCTCCGAACTCCTCCTGGACCTTGTGGAGGGTCTTTTCCATTCCTTCTTCGGCGTTCAATAAAATTTCTTCAACGGACATGGCATGCTCCCGGTTCTCTGCGCCCGAGAGGCTAGAGTCGTCTGAACCCCTTTGTCCAGCGCACTTGCTCCCCATCCCTTCCCGGCACCGTGGTGCCAGCCTGTCGCGGCTACGGCCCCTGCTTGTCTTCCACGCCGCTTGTGGCAGGCTCCCGCCGCGATGCATAACCCGCTCGATCCCACTGCCGCCCTTCCGCTGTTCGGCGGGACCCGGACCCACGTCGCCGCGCGGCACGCGCTCGTCACCCCGGACGGCTTCGTTCCGAGCTTCCGCGACGATGCCCAAGGCACGACCGTGATCGATCACATCAGTCCGGCCATGGGTGCTTCCTTTGCCCAATACTCCATCCGTTTCAACCCCGGTGGGACCCTGCCCCTGCCTGCCCGTCCGCCGATTGAGCGGTTCCTCTTTGTCGTTTCTGGAACCGTTTCAGCCGACAGCGACCTCCTCGGGCCCGGGGGGTTCCTCTATCTGCCGGCAGGGGGCCATGCCGTCCTCGGCTCCGAGGCCGGTGCCGAAGTGACCGTGTTTGAGAAAGTCTTTGAACCGCACCCATCCGGCCTTCCGCCGCCCGTGCGCCGGATCGGTCGGGCAGCGGACGTGGCGGGAAACCCGTTCCTGGGCAACCCGAAAGCCATCCTGCAAAGCCTCCTCCCGGAGGAGCCAGCCTTCGACCTCGCCGTCAACCTCTTCACCTACCAGCCGGGCGCCACCCTTCCCTTCGTGGAAACGCACATCATGGAACACGGCTTGCTTATGCTCAGCGGCCAGGGTGTTTACCGGTTGGAAGACGCTTGGTATCCGGTGAAGCAGGGCGACATCATCTGGATGGCGCCCTACTGCCCCCAATGGTTCGTCGCCATGGGGGATTCGCCCGCCGCTTATCTCTATTACAAAAACGTCCATCGCGCTCCTCGACTCAAGTGAAACCAGCCATCGATCTCCCCCGACTCCTCGCCGAGATCGACGCCCTCGCCCTCCATTCCGAGACCCCGCCGCCTGCGGTCACCCGCCTCGTTTTCTCGCCGGAAGACCGGGCCGCCCGGGCCACGTTAAACAACCTCTTCGACCAGGCCGGGCTGGTCGTCCGCACCGATGCGGTCGGGAACACTTTCGCCCGCTGGCCAGGCACCGATCCCAACCGGCCTGCCGTCGCCACCGGTTCCCATATCGACGCCATCCCCAACGCGGGCAAGTTTGACGGGGTCGTCGGCGTCCTCGGCCCCATCGAAGCCATTCGCGCCCTCCAAGCGATTGGGTTCCAACCGGCCGCCTCCATCGACATCATCCTGTTTACCTCCGAGGAACCGACCCGGTTCGGCCTCGGCTGCCTCGGCAGCCGTCTCCTCTCCGGCCGCCTCGATCCCGCCAGGGCCGATGCCCTTGCCGATCGCAACGGCAAGACCCTCGCCGCCTGGCGCACGGAGGCCGGATTCTCGGGTGACCTCGCTTCGGTGCGTTTGCCTCAGGGTGCTTACGGAGCCTTTGTCGAACTCCACATCGAACAGGGACCCCTCCTCGAGCGGGACGGAATCGCCATCGGTGCCGTCGAGAAAATTGCCGCCCCGGCCGCACTCCGCGTCCGGCTCGAAGGGGAGGGCGGCCACGCCGGGGCAGTCCTCATGCCGGACCGCCGCGACGCCTCCCTCGGTGCGGCCGAAGTCGCCCTGGCCGTCGAACGCCTCGTCACCTCCCTTGGCTCGCCTGATGGCGTGGGGACCAGCGGCGTCTTCACCATCCGGCCCGGCGCGATCAACTCAGTCCCGTTCGAAGCGGTGCTCGAAATCGATCTGCGCGACACCGACCACGCCGCGCGTCAGGCCGTTGAGGAAGCGCTCCGGCGCGAGGTCGAGGCCATTGCCACGCGGCGCAAACTCCGTTTTTCGATTGAGACCATCAACTCCGACCCGCCCGCCCTGGCCGACCCCGGGCTCGTTTCCGCCATTGAAGCCTCGGCCGCCGAAGAGGGCGTGTCCTGTCGCCGGATGATCAGCCGGGCCTATCACGATTCTCTCTTCATGGCACTTCTTGCACCCATCACCATGATTTTTATCCCGTGCCGGAACGGTTACAGCCATCGGCCCGATGAGCACACCGCACCGGAGGCCCTGCGCGACGGGGTCGCCGTACTCGCCCGGACCCTTGCCCGACTCGCTTCATGAACCCCGCCCGCCCCAACCTCGTTGTTCTCGACGCCTACACCCTGAGCCACCTTCACCCCGGTGAACGCTCGGAAACCGACCCGTCCTGGGACGCCTTGGCCGAACTGGGGCCGCTCGAACTCCACGATCGCACGCCGGCACACCAAGTGGCGGAACGAGCCGCCGGAGCCGACCTCCTCTTCACCAACAAGGCCATCGTCTCGGCTGAAACCATCGCGGCCGCGCCCCGCCTGCGTTACATCGGCGTGATGGCCACCGGGACCAACGTCGTCGATCTCAAGGCAGCCCGGGCGCGGGGCGTCACCGTGACCAACGTTCCCGGTTATTCGACCATGTCGGTTGTGCAGATTGTCACCGGCCTCCTCCTCGAACTCTCCGCCCGGGTTGGAGCCACTGCCGCCGTGGTGCGGGACGGTGCCTGGGCGGCCTGCCCCGATTTTTCCTTCACCCTGTCCCCTTTCCGGGAACTCGATGGCAAGACCCTGGGCATCGTCGGGTTTGGTGCCATTGGTGCTGCTGTGGCCAACGTCGGTCACGCCCTCGGAATGAAAATCCTCATTCACTCGCGAACGGAAAAGCCCTGCGCCGTCCCCGCCGAGTGGGTCCCGCTGGAGGAGCTGCTCCGCCGGGCCGATGCCGTCACCCTCCACTGCCCGCTCACTCCGGAAACCACCGGCTTGATTAACGCCCGGACCCTGGCCTTGATGAAGCCTTCCGCCTA